>JACPTA010000049.1 GCA_016193005.1 Nitrososphaerota archaeon
CACCCAAAACTAAACTACAGCGGGCTAAGACCCGCAGGCAATTGCTCTAGGACAGCTGATTTCTTCCATTTCCAAAACAAAGCGCAGCTTCATTCATTGGTGATATATCGCTCTCAAATGCTTAATCAAATCATTGTTTCTTGTAATCTAGAACTATTTGTCGCAGGTTATCGTTATGTCCAACCATCTCAAGCTGAAAATCTTCGGGGAACGTATGCCGAGGATGCAAGAATACCCGTAGCGACTTTCATCCGTGGAACCTGAGACGCTATTCTTTCTCAATTGATAAAGGTCTCTTTGCTACTTTATTGCTTTGATTAAAATGCAATCGATAATAATTTACTATAGTACCCAAGGATTGAGGATAAGTTCCTATGAACTGGTTAATGTGGATCGTGGCTTTGCTGTCAATAGGTGCACCGTCAGCTGTACTGATGCTCAGCCTCGGGAGGGACTTCTTTGCGCCTAAGCTCATAAGGAGACTCGGGCCCCCTGCTTTGATACTGTTCATAGCGGTATTTGTGTACAGTTCTTTCACCAATTATCCGCTTGTGAGTCTTCTAATCTGGGGTACAATCGGAGGTCTACTTGGCGGCGTCACTCTTGACGCGGTGAGGTTGATAGGTGTGAAACTGCGCGCTTTCCCCCTAGATATGCCAGTAATGTTCGGATTGATGTCCCTAGGTGTCACTCCCAAATTGCCAAAGCATGTCATAGCAAGCATGGTAGAAGCGGTATCGGAGATGCCGGATGAAAAGAGAAAGGAGATGATGGAGCCGAGAATCAAGGCGATGACTGAACTGTCGCCAAGTGAAAGAAAGCTCTTCATGTCCATGATGACGGAGGGTCTGAACAAACTTCCTGAAGAGAAGAGAGAAAAAATGTTCAAGACGCAGATCGAGATAATCTCCTCTCTTCCCGAAGAAAAGCGAGTTGAAATGATGCGTACGATGGACGAAGTGATGCTAGGCCTTAAGGGTGATCAAGTTGCAACCTCGGGTCCAAGCTCACCCATGCCAATCTTCAGAGCAGGTAGGATGCCTAAGCTTCCGATGTCGACAGCTCGTGCGCTCTTGAGGAAGGCCATACCTGATGCACTGAAAGAGCACAACACGACTCTCGGAAAGGCTCGCCTAGCAGGTTATACTTGGCACTTCGTCAACGGCGCAACTTACGGCATGGCCTTCACTTTGCTCTTCGGGATGGGCTCATGGCCTCTGGCCCTCGCTTGGGGACTTCTCGTTGACTTGGTAATGATGGTGTCAATGCCCCCCATGATGCCCATGATGAGGCTTCCATTTCCCAAGTTTCTTGCTTTCCCCTACTTCGCTCACCTCGCTATGGCGGTGCCTATAGGGTACTTTGCCGTAACGTACATTACGCCGGAAGCCACCCGCAACGCAAGTCTGCTGGGACCGCTACTTTTGGCAGGCGATGCGTATGTTATGCTAACTCTCTTGCCCATCATCGCGTTTGTAGGCCTAAGCGCAATAATACTCCTCGGCTACAAGGCGTACACAAAGCCAATCTACGGCAAAGGTTGGCAGTAACCGCACGCTTCAACGGTTACAAACTAAAGGCGGCAAGGTGAGAGGGCACGACTGACGCGCGGCGCATGGAAAGTTGCGGAACTTAAGAGCGGGGATACGGAGACTCGGAAGCATCTTGAGAGACGTACCACCCTCCTTTACGACGATAGATGTTGCATCTGTACCACCATCGCAAATATAGTAAGAAGGTTTTCTAGATTCGGCATCAGGGCATCGGCCACTACTCAGGGGAAGGGAGGATCTTGAAGCACTGGATATTCGGACCAAGAGACGAGCCCGAGCAGATGTTCTGGCTGGTTGCAGGCGATAAATGTTACGGTGGCAGGAGTGGCATAATGCCACTACTTATTCAGCTGCTACGCAGTCGAATCGAGACCTCCTTGAATGGGCTACCAAGGAGGCTTGAGATCTCCTTGGTCTGCCACAGAAAATCCCATTCGGTGCTTACCTAGGGAGGATCACCTACACCTACGGAGGGGAAGAGCGTGTCTCATGACCCTTCAGTCCATCCAGCTAGCCACGTGACCGAATCTCATCTTGAATTGAGATTTTAAGAAGCCGAGTATATACCATCCTATCGCGTATGTGCCCATGATTGAGACGACCCTTTGAAGCGGCCCGAAGGATTGTGTGGCAATCCAAATCTTCTCCTTGAACTCCTTTATGTTGTGCTTCCAGCATGCGTAGTACAGCTTCCAGTGTATTTCATTCATCTTGTCGTAGTCCATCGTCTGCTCTGGCCTGTAGTAGTCCACGTACAGAAGAGGCGCGAATATGCCGTGGACCCCCTCCTTGTTCGAGAGAGTCTCTATCAGGTCAATCGTCATCTGCACCTCGTCTGGCTCTTCCTCAGGTGCGCCTACAATCAGCGTGCATGCTGGATAGTAGTGGTACCTGTTCATTATCTTGATTCCTTCGCTGACGGTCTCAGGATATTCGTCTGGAGAGAAGGGCTTGACCTTGTACGGCATGAACTTCCTGACTAGCCTAGGCGACGCGTACTCGAGCCCTGGCTGGACTCCCATCCACTCGCCCCTGTCGAGACCGTTGACCTTCGCTAGCTTCTCCACCAGATCGGGAGCAGCCCTTACACCTGCGAAGGTCCAGTGTGTAGCCCCTATTCTTTGAGCGCCAGCTTTGTTGAGCGCGGTATATAGTTCAAGTATGGCGTCCTTGTTAGGCCACTTGTCCTTGCTGTCACATCCATAGAGCGTTAGTTCTTCGGTCTGGAGCCACACCGCTTTGTAGCCGTGCCTAATGTTGACGCTGGCCTCTCTTGCGACCCTCTCCGGGGGAAAGTCCCTCTTCTTCCTGAGGTTTGGAGCGCAGAACTCGCATCCCCTCCCGCATCCCCTCATGCATCCCCTCATGCACTCGACCACCGAGGTCAGGGTCGGCTGCCTTATCTCCGGGATGTCCTCCATCTCGAGGATTGAGTTCGTCAGCAGCCTCATTACTTCCGGTGCGTTTCCTGACTCTATTCGCTCGAATATCTCTGGCGCGAGTTTGTCTGCCTCTCCCTCGACGACGTAGTCAACACCAAGCTCGTCTTTGAGACGCCTG
>JACPTA010000043.1 GCA_016193005.1 Nitrososphaerota archaeon
CGGCGTGGACTACGACAGGGACAGGCTCGCCTCCCTGGCGATTCTCTGTCGTGGGATGCGCCTATGCGGCCGACCGTTTGCCGTGAGTGCGGACGCCTCCTGGCAGTCGTTCAAGGATGAATACCTGTACACTCCCGCCACGCCTGAACGTGGGAGAGCAGGTAGGACCGAGGTTGCCAACGCTCCGAATGGGGATGTATACGAAAGTACACATTTCTAGAAACGGCTAAGGGTTCGCGCAGACATCCGTCAGCAAAATCCTGCGACAAGGATCTACGGTCAGAATGAGCCTTCGGATCCCGGCCATCCCGATAAGAGTCTCAGATACATCCTGATGAGTGTCTATCAGTCCGTCAACGGTCAGCGAATTCTCGTCGAATCTGATCGAGCCGGGCGCGCGGGTGAGCTTTATCACCCTACCATCGGCGAGATGCGCATCGGCGACACTTGTTGCGAGCTGGTGGAGCTTGAGTTTTTCGAATATCCTTCGCTGTACAAGTAGGAATCCAGAGTAACCGGTATCGACGACTGCGATTGTGTTTCCTTCGCGTGGATGAGACACACCTAGGAGCGGATTCCTCAACTTTATGGGAAGCCCAAGAGAGGAGTCGAGGAAGGGTAATGGCGTCACCCTTCGATCGAGGTCGTCCTGAACCCCAACCTTACCTCTTGCGACGCGGTCGGCAATTCCTGGATGATCACATCCCTCGGATCCACCCTTGCTTTTCTTAGTAACGACGAGAGCTCATCCAGGCTTTCTGCCTCAGCGACTTTCCTTTCTCCAATCGAAGCCCTGTAGAGCCTGTCTTTCCGTTCAGTGATATTCCTCTGCTCAAGCCAGAGCATGATGGCTTCCTCGACGCTTTCCGACAGCGTCCCCCGAGCAGCGCCTTTCAACTCCGCTGCTCTTTTTCTAAGCTTCCTCTCTATCTCATCATCTAGCTTTAGGGTTATGACACCCACGGTCGGTGTTGAATCATACATGTAAGTATTTAAGGATATATTTACAACTAACCTCTGAAGACGCCCATGATGACGCCGATGGTGAAGGTCGCCGACGGGCACGGCAAGCACCCCAGATAGCCAGCAATCTGGTTGACCCTGAATACCATACCCTGGCCCGTCCTGAATACAGACACGAATTGCTCCACCATCTGGCTGGCCAATATCATTTCAATCGCTATCGGTACAACGATGATAACGATTAGCGCGATCCCTATCTTCATCGCGCTCTCGAGAACGACGTCAGTCAGGAATCTCAGTATCAACGGCACTGCCACCCTGGTATGAAGCTGAACGAAGCGTTTGGAGGTAGGATCGAGACGAATCCGAACATGCCAACGCGATACTAGGTCTTGTTTAGGGCGTGAATCGAAGAATGGGCCTTTATGTTAGAAAATTTGTATCATATTGGGCAATCCAAAGGCATGAACGCTTGAATTTCGATTTATTTCATACAAAGATTTAAGTATAATGTTCTAGTGTTTCTTTCACAATAGCTAATTCTGGTGATTGGATTTTGGCCGGTTCTAGCAAGTGGTCTGGAATACTATCGATACGCAAGAAACTGCGACCGAAGGCTACACAGGTGGTAGCGCAGGAGCAGGCGCAGGTAGAGGCACCTCCAGCCCCGGAGATGCCTGCAGCGCCCTCGGATGCCGTCGGCAGGGTCCTCGTCGACAGCTACAGTGTCTACGAGCCTTTCGTAAGGATAGCAATCTCGCTAGAGCCCGACGGAACCAACAGATACATAGTGGTCGAGCCACGGCTAACGAAGACGGAGAAGAAGCTCCTCAGAGAGATCAAGGACGCGCTGAAGAACGGGCTCGAGCTCGACGTTGGGAACTTCAAACCCGAAGAAGCGGAGGCCTACCTGACACGCGAAACTCTCAAGATCATGAAGAAGTTCGGGATAAGAATCCCCAAATTCACGTTCGACAAGCTCTTCTACTTCATCAGGCGCGACTATCTCCACTACGCAATCATAGACCCCCTGATGAGGGATCCGAACATCGAGGACATCAGCTGCAACGGACCGGGAACGCCAATCTATGTATTCCAGAGGAATTACGAGTCGATTCCGACCAGTGTGAGCTTCAAGACTCAGGATGACCTCGAGAAGTTCATCATGAGGATGGCGTACATGTCAGGCAAGCACATCTCTGTATCGGAGCCGGTCGTCGACGCCTCCCTGCCGGAGGGGAGCCGCATCCAGATGACCTTCGGAACAGAGATCACCAAGAAAGGGTCAACGTTCACCATAAGGAAGTTCAAGGAAGACCCCTACAGCATAATAGACCTCGTAAAATTCGGCACCCTCGATTCCGAGGTCGCCGCCCTCTTCTGGTATCTCCTCGAGAACAAAGGATCGGTACTCCTCGCCGGTGGTACTGCCTCAGGAAAGACGACCTCAATCAACTGCCTCGCACTCTTCATCAGACCTGAAGCGAAGATCGTCACCATCGAGGACACGCCTGAAATCAACCTGGCTCACTCGAACTGGATCGAGTCCATCTCGAGGCAAGGCACCGCAGGAATGGGAGAGGTGACCCTCTACGACCTGCTCAGGGCCGCTCTAAGACAGAGACCCGATTTCATAATCGTCGGAGAGGTCAGGGGTGAGGAGGCATACACCATGTTCCAAGCTCTCTCAACAGGGCACGCAGGATTGAGCTCGATCCACGCAGACTCCATCTCAGCCGTCTTCCACAGGCTCACCAACCCGCCAATGAACATCCCGAGGACCCTGATACCCGCAGTCAACCTAGTCGTGCATCAGGCCAGGATAACCGTGAACAACAAGCCCGTACGCAGAATGCTCTCCGTAACAGAGATCGTCGGCCTCGATACCAGAACGAGCGAACTGATAACAAACGAGGTCTACCGATACGACGCCACAAAGGACAGATACGTCTTCGCGGGTCGCTCGTATGTCCTTGAGAAGATGGCTAAGGACAGGGGCGTCAACCTGGATGAGATCAAGGCAGAGCTGGCCACCAGAAGCCAGATTGTTCAATGGATGGCGAAGAAGGGTTTGAGGCAATACCGCGAGGTCGCCAATGTTATCCAGCGCTACTACACAGACAAAGCCGGATTGCTCGCCGAGATAGGTGCAATCGTCCTCTGATCCTTGAACTCTCGTATCTTTCAAGGAGGTACATAGGCAAGTACACAGTTTCAATTGCGAGGCTATTCCCCGGGCTACAGGACAGTCTCGCAAAGTCGGGCATGTACGTCCCTGCGGACGCGTACATCAGCTTCATGCTCGTAATCTCAGCGGCGGTCGGGTTCGTAGCCGCTTTGAACGCCTTCATACTTGCCTCCGCACTCTCCAATTCTCCAACATTCGCCGGAGTGATAGCTTTCGCAGTCTTCATGGTGGGCGGAATGTTCGGCTTGGCGTTCACCTACCTCTACCCTTCGATAGGCTCGGGGAAGAAGAAACGGTCGATCGACGAAGGGCTCCCATATACGGTGAGTTTCATGGGCATACTGTCATCTTCAGGCGTCTCTGCGAAGAGAGTGATGAGGTCTCTTGCACAGCTAGAGAAGGCAGACGTCGGCCTGGGGGGTGAAGCAACGGTGATGTACAGGGACATGGAGCTCCTGGGTGGAGATCTGATCTCAGTTCTGAAGTCCGAGGCAAAGAAGGGTATCTCTCCCCTCCTCTCTGGGATACTGGATGGCTTCATCTCCACTGTCAGGTCGGGCGGGGACCTTGGACAGTACTTCCAGAGCGAAGCGAAGGGCCTGATGCGTCTCAGGAGAAGCATCCTCAAAGAGTTCGTCGATGTGCTGGTCATGGTATCAGAGATGTACATGGGATTGATGGTTGCGTTTCCACTCATATTGATCGTGATGCTGGTAGTGATGACCTCTATAGGCGGGGGAAGCATTGGTGGGTCGGGCCCTGAGACGATAGTGCCACTCGTCATATACGGAATGGTGCCAGGTGCGGGAGCCGTGATCCTGCTCATGCTCGATTCGCTCTCTCCAGGTTAGAGAAATTGACTTCGAAGACCGAGGACGGCGAGGTCGTGAAAGCCAGCATTCCCATCTGGTTCAAGCTACTGACAATAGTCGTGGGAGTCGTCAACGTCGGGATAATAGCCTTCGCCTTCGTCAACACCCAGGGAAG
>JACPTA010000044.1 GCA_016193005.1 Nitrososphaerota archaeon
GCACGCATCGTTCACAAGGTAGCGTGTGGGAAAGTTGTCAGTTCCGTCCATGATTATGTCGTAATTCTTCAGGATGTCGAGCGCGTTGGAAGAATCGAGTCTGACCTTGTGAAGTTCGACCAGAACGTTCGGGTTTACCTGAAGCAGCCTCTCCTTCGCTACGTCCGCCTTGCTCTTGCCAATATCCTTCTCCGAGTAGAGTATCTGGCGGTGGAGGTTGCTCCTCTCGATCGTGTCGAAGTCGACTATCCCGATTCGCCCCACGCCTGCAGCCGCCAGATAGATTGCCGAAGGCGTTCCAAGGCCTCCGGCACCGATTATGAGCACGCTCGCTGACTTGAGTTTCCTCTGGCCGTCCAGACCGACCTCGGGCATGATCAGGTGTCTGCTGTACCGAGCCAGCTCGCCCTGCGAGAAGCCAGGCCCCTTCTCCACCTGAGTCGTCGCTCCTCCCGCGACCGATGGAACAATCATGAGGGTGTCTCCGTCCTTGAGCGAAGTTTCTTCGCCGTTGATGTAGCGGATATCCTCCTCGTTCAGGTAGATGTTGATGAAGTTCCTGAGCCTGTCTCCGTCCGCATAGAGGTACCGCTTCAGGTTGGGGTAGACTGTTACCAGCTGGGTCAGAGCGTCCCTGACGGTTCTTGCGTTGAACTCAACCTCATCCTCGTTGTTCGTGTGCTGCCTCAGGGCTGTGGGTATGATGACCTTCACGGCCATTATGACGCCTCCGAGATGACCTCGACCTTTTCCTCACTCGTCGTCGTCCGCTCGTCGTCGGGGACCCATGACCTCACTTCTCCTGCCTTTCCGTTGGGGACCGAGACGATGATGTAAGAGTACCATGGGAATGAGTGCTCCAAGTCGTACGCCGAAAGCTTCGCGGGATAGTCGGGATGGGAGTGGTAGATTCCTGTAATCGCGAGTCCCTTCTCTGCCACCCCTCTGTCTTCCTTGAAGAGCTCCAAGGGGTTGATGTGGTATCTGTCATTCTTTGGCCCTGCGTAGGCGTTCGTCATCTTCACCGAGTCGATTACCTTCTTCTCCCCATCACCTGGGCCGATGAGGAGGCCGCAGCATTCCTCGGGGTAGGTCTCCTCAGCGTTCGCCCTGATTTGGTCGAAGACATTCTTGAGTATCTTGATGCTCATCTCCGCTCACAGGTCGAGGAAGGAAGTGAAGTGCCCAATGGAAAATGACATGCGCTTGCTCAGCCGTGTAGCTGGGTGGTTCATAAGCTTGACGAAAATAGTATTCTTGAAGGAATAATGAATGCAGGCCTGCGGAGGTCCTCTGTAATGCTTGTGGCGCGGTCTACATCTCTCCGCCGCCAGGCATGCCACCCGGACCGCCAGGTGGGGGCCCGCCTGCCTTCTTGCTGGAGGCGATTACGTCGTCGATGCGGAGGATCATCGACGCTGCCTCTGTTGCAGCCTTCAGTATCTGAACCTTGACTGCGAGAGGCTCGATGACTGATTTTGCCCACATGTCGCTGACCTTGCCAGATGCGGCGTCGACGCCGAACCACTTGTCACCCTTCCCATGGCGAGCCCTGAGCTCTACCTGTGTGTCAATCGGGTCCATCCCAGCGTTCTCAGCCAGTATCAGCGCGATTGACTCGTTCGCATCTGCGAACTTCAACGCTGCAAGCTGCTCTCGCCCCGAGAGCTTCTGCGCCCATTCCCTTACCCTGAAGGCGACTTCGGCTTCCGGCGCTCCTCCCCCAGCAACTATCTGGGGTTTCTCGACTACGTCCTTCGTCACCATGAGCGCGTCGTGAAGAGCTCTCTCTGCCTCGTCGACGACCCTCTGCGAGCCTCCCCTCACCAAAATCGTGACTGCCTTGGGGTTCTTGCAGCCTTCGATGAAGACCCACTTGTCGTCTTCCAGTTTTCTTTCCTCGACAAGCTTCGCGTGGCCGAGGTCCTTTGAAGTCAGGTCGTCGAGGTTTGTGACGACTCTTCCTCCAGTGGCCTTGGCTAGCTTCGTCATGTCGCTCTCCTTCACCCTCCTTACCGCAGGGACTCCCCTGCGGGAGAGGTAATGCTGAGCAATGTCGTCGATGCCCTTCTGGCAGACCAGGACGTTCGCGCCAGCTTGCTCGACCTTATCAACCATGCCCTTCAGGATGTTGTTCTCCTCGTCAAGGAATTTTTGCATCTGTTCCGGGTCGTTGATTCTGATCTCTGCTGAGAACTCTGTCTTCTCTATCTCGAGCGGCGAGTTGACGAGGGCTATCTTCGCATCATCGACCCTCTTCGGCATTCCGGAGTGGACGACTTCCTTGTCAAGTGCAACTCCCGAGATGAGCTGCGTATCCTTGAGCGAGGCTCCAGGCTTCTTCTCGACCTTGACATTGTCGATGTCGACCTTGTGCTCATTATCAATCAGCTCTGAGACCTGCTGAATCGCGCTAACAACGATCTCCGCGAGGGCTGGGGCATCCTCCACGACGAGTTTGGTCATCATGCTGGTCGTGGCAACCTTGAGGAGGTCCTTCTTGGCCGTGGGGTCGATCTTCTCGGCCATCTGTTCGAGGACTTGCTGCGCCCTTTCTGCAGCCTTTTGATAACCGTCAACAATTACCGTTGGATGAACTTCCTTCGCAATTAGCTCCTCAGCCTTCTCGAGCAACGCGCCGGCAACGATTACGGCTGATGTAGTACCATCCCCGACCTCGTTATCTGTTGCCTTGCTAATCTCAACCATCATCTTGGCAGCAGGGTGCTGAACATCAATCTCCTTCAGCATTGTTGCTCCGTCGTTCGTGATTGTGACATCGCCGATGGAGTCGACGAGCATCTTGTCCATCCCTCGCGGTCCGAGGGAGCTTCGGATGATCTCCGCGATTAGCTTCGCAGCCATTATGTTGTTGCGCTGCGCTTCCTTGCCCTTATTCTCCGAGGATCCTTCCTTTAGAATTATTACTGGTTGACCAGCTGACACTTACATTTCACCGTCAGGTATACAACTTTAGGTTGTATATATAATTTGCCATGAAGCTGTGAAAATTGCTGCAGATGCGGTGCAAAGTGGGGCGTTTACAGGGTTGCTCCCCCTCCGACTCTGGGCCTATGGTGAAAAATTGAGAGTGCCACCACCATCCAAGCCATCAATCAGGAAATCTGCGACCCGCCGGACTTCGGGTACGAGATAGCAACGCTGTTTATTGGAATATCAGGCTGGTCGATCGGTACACATGGAAACCAATCCCCGCCCGTTTCCATTTCTTCAATACCAATCCTACATCTTTAATTCGGATTTTACGCGCCTAGGTCCGTTGTCATTCATCAGAAGTTGCGGGTTGATGCTCGAACCTCAGCTCGGAATGGCGCCAAAAGATGTGGTGGCTTGGGCGAGGTACGCGGAGAAAGCCGGATTCGGTTACATCTTCCGCTCGGATCACCTGATTCCTACTACGCGGGAGAGAGGACTCGATTCTCCGGAATGCTGGGCCACTCTCGGCATGATGGCTGCAAATACGAGGAGAGTCAAGTTTGGTCCCCTAGTCTCTCCTGTGGGTTTCAGGAATCCGGCGCTTCTTGCAAAGATGGCCTGCACCGTTCATTCTTTCTCAGGTGGGAGGCTCATCCTCGGTGTTGGTGCGGGGTGGTTCGAAGATGAGTATCTGGCTCATGGCTACGAATTTCCCAGGTTTCGAATACGAAGGCAACAACTCGAGGAGGCTCTGAAGATCATTCGTCCCCTCACCGAGGGTAAGCCAGTCAATTTCCGTGGAACCCACTTTTCGGCCAAGACCGATTGCTATCCGAAACCGAGAGGAAAGGTCAGGTTGATCATCGGAGGCCGAAATCAGAAGATTGTAGCGACTGCCGCCAGATATGCGGACGAGTGGAACATCTTCAGCTCACCTGTGGACCAATTTCTGAAGCTCAAGGAAATGCTCAGTTCGAAAACTTCACGGAAGGTGGCCATGTCTTTAATGGGCTATTCTATACTGGCAGAGAACAAGCGAGACCTCGAGAAGAGAATGCGGCATTACGCGAGAATGGTCAGGATAGCCGGAGGCCAGCAGGAAGTTCTGAACAGGATTAGAGCGAAGGGAGTAATCTGTGGTGATGTGGAGAATTTCGTTGCCGAAGTCAACAAGAGGAGGGATGTCGGAATTCAAAGGTTCTACTTCCAAGTCCTAGATCCAAGGGACAAGGGAATGTTCGACCTTCTTGCAGACACGTTGAAGAACAGTTTCTAGGTTGCCGTCGGAAGTCTTATTTTTGCTCGTGTGTTGGCGAGTTGATACAGCTCATGGCCACAGTGAGGCGACGGAGGTCGAAGGGGCAATCTCGAAAAGGCAGGTATGTTCTAATCGCTCTGATTGTCGTCGTCGTGGCGGCGATAGGGTGGTACGCATTTTCCTCGAGCCAAACAACGCCTTCAAGTGCGACGGATGGTTCAGCGAGTAGCGCGACTGGTTTGGTCTACGCAAAGATCGTCACGAGTATGGGGACCATGGAGGTGGAGCTGTATCCGAACTCTGCGCCGAAGACGGTTGCGAACTTCGTGAGCCTGGCGAAATCGGGGTTCTACGACAACCTCGTATGGCACAGAATCGTGAAGGGGTTCGTCATTCAGACAGGGGACCCGAATACTAGAAACGCAGGAGGCGACAAGTCTCTCTGGGGTATGGGAGGCTCCCCAAACACGGTCCCGCTGGAGATCGAGAAGTCGCTGCATAACGATGTTGGATACTTGGGGATGGCGCGTTCGCAGGACCCGAACAGCGGGAGCTCCCAATTCTACATCAACCTAGCAAACAATGCTGCCCTCGACGGGCAGTACACGGTTTTCGGAAGGGTGATAAGTGGAATGGATGTTGCTCTCAACATCGGCAACGTCCCCGTGAACTCTGCGAGCCAGCCAATAAGCAACGTCTTGGTTATGAGCATAACGATTCAGGAGAATCCGTAGCCAGGCTTTGGCATGAGTGTCGATTTTCGCACTACCCTTCAACATCATTGATTAGTTCCGACAATGGGTAGCGTACATCTTTCTCGAGAGCTGAGATATGCTCCAAGCTCCCATCGTCCATCCGTACAAGATGCCATGTCGTCCTTGGAGGGAATTTCTTACCGGAAAGACCGGCCCTGAGAACATCTGCTTTGTCCATCAAGCTTCCGTTGCGGGAGTGGACCTCAACTTTCTCGCTGGTGTAGTCGAGCAGGCACACTGGTATCCTCTTGCAATTCAACATCTTCGAAGCCTTCAGCCTGTGCTCACCATCTAGTAAGACGAGAGTTCTAACGTCCACAGCCAATGGCTTTCGAAAGAAGCCATCGGACTTGATTAATCTGTAGATCTCCTCCAAATGTAAGGGGTCCACCTCCTCATGCTCCTTCAATTCATTCGTCTCGAGCAGCTTGATGACGATGGGAATCATGTTGACCTCAATTGCTTATCTTAGCCTCGAAGATCTTGAGCAATCTTTCGGCCCTGAGAACGTCTTCTGGCGTGTCGACGTTGATTAATGGTAGAGCGTCCTCGATAACGAAGATTTCTTGGTCCATTTCATCGTCCCCGATGAGAGGACCTCGCATCATGTTTATCCCAACTGGAGACAATCCTTGTTGACCGTAGGTAGGCTCGAACCCTAACTCTCTAATCTTGGCTATCTTCGTCGTTACTGTGAGGGCTGGCTTCCGAGATCTTTCATAGCGGTCGCAGACCTTATCGATTATCGACACGTTGATGAACGGCAGATCCGAATTTATCACTAACGCATGTTCAACCCCCAGTCGATTCAATGCGTAGCGAAGATCTTCAACGTACCCGACGCCCGGGGTAATTATGACTTGTAGTCCCAAATTCTCAGCCTCTCTGGTTGTGTTTGGGGTGTGAAGGCTTGATGCAATCACGACCTCGTCGATTTGGCGGGAACCTTCCAAGGCCGACACGACTCGCCTGAACATCTCCATCCTTCCTACCTTCACGAGCGGCTTCTCTCCTAGGCTTCTCATCCTAGTCCCCTTACCTCCCGCCATGACGATAGCAGTAATTTTCATCCCATCAGCCCCTCGCAAGAACCAAGAGTGATGCTAGGCGACTGACTTCATTGATTGCTCCGAAGACATCGCCAGTCAATCCCCCAAAATGACGCCTGGAAATTCGCTCAAGAAAAACAGTTGCAACGATAGCTGCCATGACGCTCAGAAATCCAAAAAAGCCCGTGGCCAGTAAGCTGATGAGCAATGCGAACAGAACTGAAAGAACTGTCAGCGCTACACGGTTTCTTCCGTGCATGGCGTCTATGAACGGAACATTCAACCCCGGGCTCGCTGACCGCCCTATGCTTGCTGCAAGCACCATTGACATCTTGGCTGTGACTTCTGCGGACGCTAGCGAAAACAGTATGTTTCGAGCTGAAAAAGAAGAGATGACTAATGCTGTAGTGAGAAGGACGATTAGGCCGGCGCTGAAACCGCCTACCCCGGTCATTTTGTCGCGCATCGCCTCCAGCTTTCTCTCTTTTGACCCCTTGCACATCAGACCATCGCCGAAATCAAGAAGCCCGTCGGTGTGGTGGAGTCCGGTGATCCAGAGCAGCACTGCCACAGTTAGAGGACCAGCGACGAGGGACGGAAAGAAGTCGAGAAAGATTAGCGCTGCGATTCCGACGATCATACCTATCCCAAATCCCACAACAGGAAACAGAGGCATGGACTTCGCAGCAAAATTGAGATTCTCTTGCTCCTCTTTCACCGGGAAGACCGTGAGGAATGCTATCACGGCTCGGAGGCCCTTGAACAATTTTCAAGGGTCCTCGTACAAGATTCTTGACATGACGCCGCTCACCAGTCCGCCGATTGCATCGTCCATGAACGGCTCCAGCTTCTTCATTATTCCAGGCTTTACCTTGTCGTAATACAGGAAGTTATGTACGCCCAGCGTTCCGGCAATGTAGTTCGCTATCGCCGTGCCGATTGTTTCGTCCGTCACCAGCGCTATTGGGTCTTTCAAAAAAGCCTCATTGCTGAGTGAAGGTATTCGCCCGCTCTCTCCCTCTTCATCCAGCCGCATTGCAGCAATGAGGAGGGAGGCGACATTGATGTCGGAGAGAAACCTTCCAAGGCTCCTCCGCAGCATTCTCGCGACCTTCTTCTTTGAATGGGAGCGGGAGTCCGTAAACAGCTCCATGCCAGTTTCTACGAGGTCATCGAGTTCTATGCCACGTTCTTTCAATCTGTTCAGGATAGGCCGATTCCGAATCAGACCGTCCTCATTCTGCACCGCCTCTTCCACGCTTCTCCTCACGAGTCGAGCTATCTTCTGACCTAGGTCCGTACCCGTTCCGGAGTAATTTTGAATTTTCCCCCTCCCCGTACATGCGATGCACAAAGAATCAGTCGTGGTGCCAGAGGCTCCCTCTCTTGAGAATCTGCTCCTCACGTCGAGGTCTCGAAGGGCCAGAGCCTTTGCTTCTGTAGCAGTCTTTACAGCGCCGACGGTGGCGCTCTCAGTCAGGTCTCGGTCAACAATCAGGATTATGTTCACTGTGCTTTGATGAGGGGCGTGTCCTATTCTGTCTCCAGCGGCCGCTGGGTACGATAGTCCCGCTGTCGCCAGACAGCATACTGGGACGCCGTCCCCATCACTCTTGATTGAAAGATTCTTGATATTGACGGCGGTCATCAGTCCAACGACAGGAGCTGGCAGTCCAAGTCTTGAGATGGCTCTCTTCAAGAATAATTCGGGGTTCGGGTTGCTGAAGTTTGAAGGGACGTGGTAGTTTACGATTGATCGAGCGTGGACTAGCCCACCGTTCAGTATGGCTGAACTGAGAATTTTTAGCCGCGCTTCGGAGGTGATAACGAGGGCTCTCCTGTTGGCGTTGGCAGCAATCCCCTCGATTCCAAGGTTGAGGTGGTCAGACAATCGGGATCAGAGTCCTGCTAACGAAGATTAGTGGAAGGCCCACCAAGAGGGAGAAGAGAAGGACATTGAGCTTCATAATCTTCAGAGCCCTCCTGACGTCCTCTGGCTCCAACCGGCGTGATGGTTCTCCCACGGTGTAAAAGCCGGGTTTCTCAAGCATGACTCCTAGGGCCCCCGCCATCGCTGACATCGACCAACCGGCGTTCAGACTCTCCGTCCTTCTGTGATCTCTCGTGAGCATCTTAAGGCAGTTCAC
>JACPTA010000045.1 GCA_016193005.1 Nitrososphaerota archaeon
ATAGAGGCCCGAAACAAGAGGACGAGGAAGGACTACTGGGGATACTCTCGTGAATTATTCAAGGACGCGAAGATTGAAGGCCTAATCATTGACGACGGATATTCTGAGGTCTCAGTGGCCAGCGGGCTCAAACGGAGGGATTTCGAAGATTTTGTTGGAAAGTGTCCTGTCTGGGTCAAGAGGGTGAGCCGGATTGAGCCACTCTTCCAGAACGCCGTTGACGAGTCCAAGAGCTTCGATGATTTCGTTCATCGATTCGACCAGGCCGTCTCCGACGCGGTCAAGAAGAACGATGCAATCGCGTTCAAGTCAGTCATAGCGTACCGGAGCGGACTCAACATCCAGCGGCCGAGCGAGCTGGACGTCAGGAGAGACTATGAGAGATCGAAGGCCACGAGGGCGAGGGACGTCAAGCACATCAGAGATTGGTACGTGCACAGAGTTATCGAGAGGGGTCCGGAGCTCGGAGTCGCCTTCCACATCCACGTCGGGATGGGTGACATCGACGTGGTCTTCAAGGATTGCGACCCGAAGAAGCTGTACGAACTTCTGAAGGACTCCACTACATGGAAGACCAAGATCTTCCTTATCCACGGCGGCTACCCGTTCTCTCAGGAAGCTGCCTTTTTCGCAAACGCACTGAAGAATGTCTATATCGACCTGTCGGAAATGATTCCTTTTGCGAGCATCCCCGGTGCCATGGAAAAGACTGTGCACATACTCGACCTTGCCCCCCCAACGCGCGTAGTCTACGGCTCCGACGGCGGTACTATTCCAGAGATACACTGGGCCGGAGCGAAGATCGCAAGACGGGTTCTTGAGTACGCACTCGGGGAGTTCGTGAGGACCGGGGTGTACGACGAGAAGGAAGCAAACGAGTCCGCTAAGCTAATACTTTCTGGGAACGCCAAGCGGGTCTACAGAATCTCCTAAGTCTCGACCCTAGAAACCGGTGTAGCCTCTCACGGCTGCGTCGCTGACCATTCCCTTCTCGACATCCTTGATGGCTCTCTCGAGTATCTCGATGCCCCTTCCGACCTGTCTCTTGGTGATGGTCAGGGGTGGGGTTATCTCCATCACGTTGCCGTTCGCTCCCACGTAGGCCGTGATGAGCCCGAGTTGCCACGCCCTGTAGACGATCTTTGCAGTCTCCTTTCTCGCAGGCTCCTTCGTCCTCCTGCTCTTCACGAACTCTATTCCGACGATCAGACCCTTTCCTCTGACGTCTCCGATCAGTCCGTGCCTCTCCTTCAACTCGTTCAAGAGTTTCATCATGTACCTGCCCATCCTTGCAGCGTTCTCTGGCAGTCTCGACTTCTCTATGACATCCAGTGTCGCCAATCCAGCAGCCGCTCCGATGGGGTTTCCGCCGAGGGTCGTAATCGCAAAGCCCTTCTCCATCAGACCTTTCCTGGCAACGAGGGCTCCGACGGGCATCCCCGAGGCGATGGACTTTCCAAGCGCCATTGCGTCCGGAATTACAGAGGAATGCTCTATTCCGAACATCTTCCCCGTCCTTCCGAACCCGATTTTCACTTCGTCGTCTACGAACACGATCCCGAATTTGTCGCACGTCCTCTTGAGCTTCTCTAGGTACCCACGTGGCGGGACCACGTCTCCAGAATCGCTCTGGATGGGCTCGACAATCAGGAATGCGGTATCCTCCGGCGGAGTGATGTACTTGAGGACATTCTCCTCTATGAACTCGCTGGCGCAGTGGATGTTGCAGCTCGGATATTCCAGTCCGTAGGGGCACCGATAGCAGTACGCATAAGGGACCTTCGTGACCAGGCTGGGCACCGGGTATCTCGCCGTTGCGTGGTGTCCTCCCATGGCTAGGCCACCCACGTCAGTCCCGTGCATGCTTCCGTAGAATGAGATTATCCTGCTCTTCCCAGTCGCCATCGGGATCAACTTGTACGCAGCCGCGCAGGCATCGGTCCCAGAGTGGCCGAACCAAACCCGCTTCTCGAAATCTCCCGGAGTCACCTCGATCAATCGTTCCGCGAACCTCGCAGTGGTTTCAGTTGGAAACGTGGCAGCGGAGAGTCCGGTACAGTTATCCAGCTCATCCTTTATCGCCTTGATCACCTCTGGGTTAGAGTAGCCCACACCGGCAACAGTCCAGCCGGCGTTGAAGTCGAGGTAGGTGTTGCCGTCGAGGTCTGTGATGGTGCAGTCGTGTGCCTCCTTCACGACCATCGGGTAGTAGACGGCACGGTTGCTCGCGGGTATCGTTCTCTCAAGTCTCTTGATTACTCTCTGAGACTTGCTGGCAGTTCTCTTTGGGCTCAGTCCTCCCACCGCCACGCAAGGCATCGCCAATTCTAATAACGATTCCAGGTAGACTCTTTTGAGATTCTCTTAACTCTTCGGCAGTCGGATTAGGGCATTAACTGTCGGAAGGTGCGGAGAAATCAGGGCCTCCTTAGGGTTCCACCATTGGATTGCAACGTAATGAACCCTTTCACTGGGTCGTTCACGCTCTTGAACTCCGCTGGATTGCTGATGGTTCTCAAAGCGGCAAATGCTGCAATTTGAGCATCTGGATAGCTTTCAGCTAAACGATTAGCTGCTCCAAACAGAGTGGCTCCACGCGTGACGACATCATCAATCAATAGGATTGACTTTGGCTGGGCTAGTATTTCTTGCACCTCTAAGGACTCAAAATGCTGGGCTGCGGTCGACCTACTGGAGGCGGCGCTTGTTGCTGACTTCGGCAGGGGCTTGACGCGGACAAGGCATTCCGCGACTTCACAACCAAGCTCCTTCTTCAGGGCCAAGGCGATGCGATTTGGAACCCAAAGTGAATCAGGTTTCTTTAGGGCGCTGCTTGGAGTTGGCACAAGAACGGAATTTGAGTCAAAGAGATGCGAGAAAGGCAGATTGCCTCGCTTTTCTTTAACGAACTGGGCGACAAACTCAGACATCTGAATCCGATTTCCCGAAGCTATGATGAACTCATCATTCTTCACTGCACTCATTGCACCTTTGGAGGCTACATCCTTTGGTGTTTTTCCATGCGGAGAGTATGATAGGAGCGCACCGAATTGGATTCGCTGTAATCGCATGACCAAGAGTTACAGCGAGATTCTCAGGATATTCGCAGTCGAAGGCAAGTTCTGAAGGATGTCCTTCGGGTCTGAGAGCTTGATTGCTCCGAACTTGACCATCTCATTAGGCCAACGTAGTGATGACTCGAAAATCGGTTTCCAGATGAACAACGGTCTTCCCAGCCTGAGTGCTTCCCATCCTTGCGATAATGAGCCACTACTTTCACCTGCCTGAACGATGACCGAAGCGTCTGCGAGGAGAGCCATTGTCCGATTACGTATCACGAAGTTTGACCGCCTAACAATCGAACCCACTTGAAATTGGGAAACTGCCAAGTAGTGTCTGATCATCTCGTCTTGCAATTCGGCGTTTTGTCGCGGGTAGAACTTATCCAACGGGGTTCCAAGAACCGCAATGGTCTGGCCACCTGCGCGAATCGCAGCTTTGTGAGCCGCAGCATCAATGCCCTTGGCTAGGCCGCTAACGATTGTGACGCCCTTATCCACCAAAATCCTTGTGATTAAGTCAGCATCCTCTATGCCTTGGGGCGTTGCCTCGCGTGACCCGACTATCGCCACCCTCGGGCGGGGTATTGGAATCTTCATCGGCCCAGATACGTGAAGTCTGCTTGGCGCATACTTTGCCTCAATATCATTTAGGGGTCGTCCCAAGAGGGTGCTAGGGGCGTATGTGGAGATATCCAACCTGAATGCGATCTCCATCTTCTTTCCCTTCCTACTCTTACCTAATAATGGTTTCATGAAGGCGACTTTGAAGGAGAGGGAGAGGAGCCTGAAATTAATCCTTGCGTTCTGGCTTGCTTTGGAGACTTGCGTTCTGAATCACCGTCACCCAAGGCTTAACGGATGGAGGAAGGAACATAGGACACACGACTTGAGCAACTTCGAAGGATTTCGAGAGGAATCCACTAAGACCATCGGAGCATACCTTAGACAAAAGCTCGCGACCTCTGAATTTTCGGGCTTTCAAATAGTGATAGAATCGCCGTGGTTTGCGGCTGCCGACAGTTGATGCCCTATCTCAGATGCCGACAAGTTAAGAGAACCCTCTTGACCGATTTCGTCCCCCCCAATCAGTATGCCGCCACGTGCCCCTGGCGTCGCTTGTCCGCCCCACCCCTAAGCTCCCCTCTCTTCCCAACCAGGGCGGCATGGACGCCGCCAAAGTACAGGTCGTATCCTGGAGTGAGTTGTGAGTAGTTCGGGACCTGCGTCGAATAGCCCATCGCATCCAGCTTCTTTCTCACGCCGGGCGGAATCCTGCTCTCGATTCTGATTGCTCCCGTTCCCTGGTAGTGCATCCTCGGCGCGTTGACAGCCTCGGGTATGTCCATGCCGTGCTCGACAACGTTTAGAATGGTCTGGAGGGTCGCAGTGACAATCCTCGGACCTCCCGCGCTCCCGGCGACGAGGAACGGCTCGCCGTCTTTCAGCAAGAGCGTTGGCGTCATGTTGCTCACGGGCCTCTTTCCAGGTTCGATGGAGTTGATTCCTCCCTGCTGGGTGTCAAAGTCGTGCATCGTATCGTTCAGGCAGATTCCGGTCCCCGGTATCGTGACCCCGGACCCGAAGAAGCATTCGAGCGACTCCGTTATCGCCGCAACGTTCCTCTCTTTGTCGATGACGCTCATGTGGGTCGTCCAGTTCTTCCTGGTGGTGTCTTGGGCACTTCCACGCTCGCCTTCACCAAACCAAAGTTTCCGCGCAAAATCCTTGGAGGATAGTCTCTCAACCGGGACTTCCATGAACGCCGGGTCGGCCACACTTTTGCGCAGATTCCCATAGACAAGACCAAGAGCCTTCGCCATCGTTGCGATCGTCTCGGGTCTGTTGTGACCCATCCCTTTCAGGTCCAGGTTCTCGAAGAGGTTGAGGAGCTGGACCATCGCCATCCCGCCCAAGCTTGGGGGTGGCATCGCGACCACCTCGTAGTCCCTGTACGTGCCCGTCACGGGCTTCCTCTCCGCGATTTCATAATGCGAGAGATCGGAATCACGGATTAACCCTCCGTTCTTCGCCATGTCATTGACTAGCGACTCCCCCAGCTTGCCGTGGTAGAATGCGTCCGCCCCCTCCGCGGTCACCAGTTCCAAGGCAGATGCAAGCTCCTTGTTCGCCATCATCTTGCCGGCCTTGAGTGGCCTTCCGTCTTTCAGCCAGGTTTTTCCGGTCTCCCCGAACCTCCTGAATTTCTCGAATGAGTTGTCGACGTTGTTTGCCATGATGTACGCCAAGATCTTGCTGATTGCGAACCCTCTCTTCGCGTATTCTATGGCGTGGCTTGCCACATCCTTGAACTTGAGATTTCCATAGTTCTCAATGGCATGCGTCAGACCAGCGATGGATCCCGGGACACCGACGGCCCTGTAGCCCATGCTATTCTCGAGGTTGACGGCCTCTCCGTCTGCATCCGCCTTGAACATGTCTCGAGTCGCCTTGGCGGGCGCCGTCTCTCTGTAGTCGATGTAGAGAGTCTTTCCCTGCTTCCCAAGATGCACGAGCATGAAGCCTCCCCCGCCGACTCCTGAGAATGCCGGTGCGACCACACCCAACGAGAGCGCGGTCGCGACAACGGCATCTACCGCGTTGCCGCCTCGCTTGAGAACTTTCAGGCCCGCCTCCGACGCGAGTCGATGCGCCGAGGCCACAACGCCGCTCCTGCCGACGGAACTCACTCTTGCCAGCTAAATCACTCTCCACGCACCACCCCCTGCCGATTAAAAACGTGACATCCTCCCACGGCTTTCAGTCGTGGGCTTCCAGCGGCGAGCGTCTGCTGGGTGGCATGATACCCGCCGCGTATAGTTCCCGCTTCCTCGACCGGGCTTGCGGCCCCAGTTGTCCGGGGCGGTAGAGGTCCTGTCTCCACAGCTTGAGTTCGGGCATGTCCTGCCCTACCTTGGCGATTCCTCGCTTCAGCACTATCCAGGCCGCGTTGAAGTCGCGGTCAAGCGTCTTATCGCAGCCCCGGCAGTCAAAGACGCGGACGCCGAGAGGGACCTGGTTCAATGCGCCACAAGAGTAGCACTCCTGCGTCGAGTACGCCAGCTGAACCCTGACCACGAGCTTCCCTGCCCATGTCGCCTTGTACTCCGTGAAACTTCGAAGCTGGCCCCATCCTGCATCGCTGATCGACTTCGCGAGGGCATGATTCCTGACCATGTTCCTGACCTGCAGGTCTTCAAACGCAATCAAGTCGTGATTTCGTACTAGCTCGACGCTCAGCTTGTGGTTGAAGTCCGCTCGCTGTCTCGAGACCCTGGACGACTGAACCGCGAACAATCTGCGCTTTCTGCCCCTGTTCTCCGAGCTCCTCTGAGTTCTGGAGAGGTTCCGCTGGAGGCGTCTCAGCCGCCTCTCTGCCTTCCTGAGGAACCGCGGGTGATGGATCTTCACCCCCTCCGTGGTCGCTATCAGCGATTTCAGCCCAAGGTCCACTCCGACGGGGGATACGAAGAACTTTTGCTTGTTTGTCTGCGGTTGCGGTGCGCCGTTGCCGTCGTCGTCCTCGTCATAGACAAGCGACGCGTACCATTCACAGCTCGGTTCCCTGACCACGGTGCATGTTTTCAGCTTCTGGTGAGTTGGCATCCCTCTGTGGAAGACCACCTTGACGTTCCCGACCTTCGAGAGGAAGAGCCTCTTCCGGACCGTGTCCGGCTTCACCGACCCATTGTAGGCCTGCGGATAGGTGAACGACCCTGAGTGAGAGAA
>JACPTA010000035.1 GCA_016193005.1 Nitrososphaerota archaeon
ACGAATAGGCTCACGTTGACCGGTACGGATGCGCCTGGAGCCAGCGTTGCTATTCTAGGCTGCACGTTCAACACGCTCACCAGTGAGCCGGAGACTGTGGTCGAGATTCGAGTGGCAGGTCCAGTTCCCGTGTTGGTCAGTGTGAAGTTGACGTTGTTCACCTGTCCAGCGTTAAGGGAGGCCTGCCACGGTTGATAGGTCAACGTGGGAATCCCGAGCACGTTCACCGCGAAGCTGTCCGTCTCTGCGCTACTGACAAAGCTTCCTCCAGCCGTCGTCGTCCAGCTGAACTGGATTGGAATAGTGTAAGTTCCTAGGGCCACATTGCTTGCAATGTTCAGGTTGTATGTCAGCTGAAAGATGGTGTACGGATTGACGCCTGTCGTGCCGGTTACCGGCGCCGAATTGCTGTAGACATCGGTAATTCCGCTTGGCAATCGCAAGATGGCTTCTATCGCCGTCGCCTGTACTCCTCCAGTATACTCGATCGAGAGCGTGAGCAAGGCGTTCTGGGAGCCTGGGCCAACCTCCACAGGGCTCGCACTCGTTCCCCATATTGAACTCACAACTACAAAGGTGGTGTTGGAGGATGTAGCGGCGCTGATTAATGGGACAGTACCCGCAGCGATGAGGAGCAGACAGGAGACGACGAGTATCGTTCCCTTCGTCATTCGTTACGTACCTCCTTCTCGATCTTCCCGTCACGCATAGAGATGATCTTCTTTGACCTGTACGCGACCTCTGTGTTGTGTGTAATGATGACCAGCGTCTTCCCCATCTCTCTATTCAGTTTTTCTAGGATATCCATAACCAGATCAGTGTTCTTCGTGTCTAGGTTGCCGGTGGGCTCATCGGCCAGAATCACCAGCGGATTGGCAGCCAGTGAACGTGCGACCGCGACTCTTTGTTGCTCTCCGCCACTCAACTCATTCGGCTTATGGTCCGCTCGCGACGCAATCCCGAATTGTTCCAGCAAGGCCATTGCCACACGCCTCCGCTCCTTGGGGGCCATTCCAGCCACGAGTAGGGGCAATTCTACATTCTCGATTGCTGTCAATCTTCTAATCAGGTTAAAGGATTGGAATACAAATCCAATCTTCCTGTTCCTGATTCTTGCCAGTTCCATGTTCGAGAAGCGTGAAACATCGACTCCGTCTATCAAGACACTTCCTGATGAAGGCCTATCGAGCGCGCCCATAAGGTTGAGCAGAGTGCTCTTTCCCGACCCAGAGGGTCCGATGATGGCAGTGAAATCTCGCTCCCTAACTTTGAAGCTTACGCCGTGAAGCGCATACGTCTCCGCTCCAGAACCGGCTGCGTAAACGCGCGTTAGGTCGATCGCTTCCAAGATGGTGCGGCCTCCAGCATCATCTTCTGGCCGGACAGCTTGGGTGATAAGAACCAATCAATGTCGACTCCCTTGAAGCTGATACCTCGCCACAGGACCCCGAAATCTAAGTCGTGGTGTCAAAGTATCACAGTCCGATACATCGGCCTCCGATATATGTATATATACGTATTTCTTCAGCTTCTCTGTGAGCTTGAATCAGGAGGCATGGGGTCGTTATTGACAATGAAGAAGACGAAAAGTTCGTTGGAGGGCTCTGATGCATTTCGCTTTTGGAAGGCGCTGAAGGCAGGACAGGTCCGAATCGGCATACTGAAGCTTCTGATAGAGGGGGATTTGCATGGTTACGGGATCATGAAGCGCATACGCGATAGAACGGGTGGCCTTATCTCTCCGACGTCTGGGACAATCTATCCGATTCTCCAAGACTTGCTGAGACGTGGACATGTCGAAAGCAGGTGGGTATCGTCTGGAGGGAGCAGAAGGAAACGAGTCTACCACATAACCAAAAAGGGATCCGAGACGCTCTCGTCCTTGGAGCGACTTCGCCTTGAGAGCCAGAAGCAAATCCAGGACAGCTTATTCAAGGCATCAAAGCTTCTTGAACTCGACGAGGAGAGTCTACCTCGCCTGAATCCCGCTTCGGGAATGGGGGGATTCGGCCCCGGCGCGTTCGGGGGATTCTTCGACAAGGGTTTCGAGGGAAGACCATTGAGTGAGAGACTGAAGCTGTTGGGGGAGGCTCAGAGAGGGATACGGACAAGGATTCGGATGCTAAAACAGAAGGAAAGAAATCTTTCCAAACAAATCAAATCTTTGCGAAGAGAAAGTCGATCATGAACTGCTGGCCTCAGAAGATGCCAGCTAAGGCCAATTTGAGAGATGAGTAAGCAACATAAGAAGTTGGAACAACGAACCATCAAGTGAATCAAGGACAAGCACAAATATCCTTGGTGGTCCATAGGAAATCAGTCATGAAGAACACGCGACTCTACCAGAAAGTGCTCGGTTGCATGACTGGCGCCGCCATGGGAGATTCAATGGGGTCTACCGTCGAATGCCTTCATCATCTCGCGATAAAGAAGCATTTTGGAGAGATCGACGACCTCAGACTGTCGAAGGGAAGAATCTCAGATGACACGTTAATCAGACTAGCAACGTACGGAACCATAGCGGAGAAGAGGGGAAGGATAAGCGCTCTTGACCTAGCCGAAAGATGGATGAGAGAGGTCACACCGCGGGAAGAGTTCTGGATAACAGAGCTTTTCGTATCCGCCCAACTCCATATGGGTCTCTCGCCAAGGGAGACTGGACTTCATAACATTCGCGCCGACGACGCAGCGATGGCAATAGACCCGATCGGTGTGATCAACTGCTGCAATCCGAGAAACGCTGCTGTTGATGCCCGAGACATAGCAGGGATATCCCAGAAGGGAATCGAGGTGGATTCGGCAATGGCAGTAGCAGCGGCCGTGGCGACAGCCTTTGTCCCGAACGTAAAGATTGAGGAGGTCATAGAATCCGCGCGCAAGTTCTCGAGTCCCCCAGTGAGCTCGAAGATCGACAAGGCCCTCACGATAGTTGGTGCTCAATCAAGTGTCCGGAGAATCTATTCTAGGCTTTACGATGAGGTAGCCATCCAAGACGGCTCTCAGGATATAGTGAAGAGATGGCGAAGAAGAGACTCGAGAATCATGAAGTTCCAGCCGAATGGAATATCACTTGGCATAAGCGGCGCAGAGGTCGTGCCAGCAGCAATCTCATTCTTCTACTTCGCTAGAGGAGAGGCGAGGAAGACCATCAGGATGTGCGTTGGTTATGGAAGAGATTCCGATACAATCGCCGGGATTGGTGGCGCCCTTGCAGGAGCCTACACAGGAACGAGTTCCTTTCGGAAGGATACCGTTGCTATCATCAACAGGAGGAACAAGATTTCTCTCGAGAGGCTTGCCGAGAAGATGATCCAGCCTATACAGAACGTGTGGGAAGAATCAGAGTCCAGCGTTGAGAATGGGCGCGAACTCCTGAGAGCAAGTTAGGCCTACTCCGGAGGAATGGACGAGAAAGCGGCGCTCATGTCTACTCCCTGTCTCCTCCTGTACAAGATGAAAATTGAACCTATCACAACACCGGCAATCCAGAACGCTGCGATTGCAAGAAGACTGGATGGCGAGTTGACTCCGAAGATACCGTTCGTTAGGAGACCGTATCCCAAAACAGAGAAGTAGGCAAGGGTACCAACCCCCAACAGTGTGATCACGGGGACGCCGAGGAACTTCCTTCTCGCACCCGAACTTTCGTAAATCCGCCGACTCCTGCTCAAGAAAGGAACTAGGATACCCGCGACTGCCGTTGATCCAAAGGTGAAGATGTATCCTAAAGTGGTGCCGGCCATGAACGACACAACGGAGATGTTGAAGCTGTAGAGGTAGAGCAGAAATTCAGCGATAGCGATAATGAAGATTATTGCGTAAATCGGCGTGTGGAGGCGCTCGCTGACATGCGCCATCCTAGCTGGGAAGATTCTGTCGAATGACCAAGCAAGGACGCACCTGCTGTTTGCGAGGAGGTTGAAGATGGCGCCCGACATTGTCCATAGTGTGAAAGAGAGGCCGATCAGGATGATGATGAATGGGTTGTGGGTCAGAAGACTCACTAGGAAGTTATAGTATGGTGGTACCTGGAATGGATAGTCTGCAGAGCCGTTGTAGTAGAGCGTCTGAATCGCTCCCGAGAAGCTGGTTCCGAAGACAGAATTGACGATGTATCCCCCTATCACGAGTAGACCCGTGGTGAAGATTGTCGTGATGATAATCGCTCTGGGGATACTCTTCTCAGGACGGCGTATCTCTCCTCCCATGTACACCGAGAACTGCCCGAAGAGCATTGTAAGAGCGACCAGACCAGTGGCCAAAATCGTCTCGTTCAGAGAGAAGGGAGCAGGAGCGTAGCCTGCAGACACGCCAGACTGGATGATCTTCTCGTACGATGCGTACGTTGAGATTGCAGTGGCGAAAGATGAGTTCGTGAGCAGGAGCGGCAGAGTGATGCCAACAATCACTCCGAGAACCCCTATCACAACAAGAATGTTCTGAAAGGTCATGATCTTCTTGGTTCCGGTTATGGAGAGAGCAGTTATCAGGATCACAATCAGACTACCCACCAAGAAACCTGAGGTCGGAGTCGCGAGGGCCGTCCCGAAGTCTTTCAGAGGCAAGGATCCATAATTGAGACCGATTGCGTAGAAGAGGCTCGACAATCCTATGGTGCTTACCCAGCTCGAGAGGACACCTATCCAGAACGTGTTCCACATCACGAAGGAGAAATTTGCTGCGAAGCCTAGGAGAGGATGAAGGCTACGACTGATGAAGACATAGTCACCTCCTGAACGGGGCATCATCTTGGTGAAGTAAGAGTAGAGAAGATTGTAGATGAGCACGAGCGGAAGAGTGAGCAGAAATGCGAGTGGTATGTTCGCTCCTGGAAAGGAGTAGGCGATGAGAAGGACTGGGAATGTAAGGGCGCTTGCGATGTTGATTATTGCAAGATTGCTGAAAACGGCGTCCAAGAAGGAGACAGAGCGGACGAGCCCTGTTGCTTCCCTCACAAACACGCTGGACTCCCTCATTATCGCTGCTGCGCAATCTCGCACCGCTAAATAAGTTTGAAATCTTGGCGCTACCAGTCGACGGAGTCTCGGAAATGCGAATTGATTCGCCTTGATCTAGTGCTCATGAGAGTCCAACCGCTCGACGGGGTGAAGAATTTCCTGGCAGTATTGGAGCTTGGATTCTCTATGGAAAGGCAACTCATGTGCGTGTGTTTCCCACGCATCGTTGGGACTTCCGTGAAGGATACGCGGTTGTCCGCAGCTATTCTTTGGGCGTTCTCTTATAATCCAGCTCGTCCACCAACGTGTAGAAGCGTCCTCCAAACCTCTTCACTCTTACGGAGACATCAAAACAATTGCTGAGGTTTTTCCCGGTAATCACTTCCTCGGTCTTGCCGGCAGCAACCACCTTGCCTTCTTTCAATAGGAGGGCATGAGTGAAGCCGCGTGGAATTTCGTCGGTTCGATGTGTCACATCAATGATTGTTGGAGCCTTCTGCTGCGACAGAGCCGCCAGACCCTCAAGAAATGATTCCCTGGCCCGTAGATCAAGCCCCTCGCACGGTTCGTCCAAGGTGAGCAGTCTCGGCCTTCCCATCAACGCCCTAGTAATCACTATCTTCTGCCTCTCTCCCTGAGAGACCTCCTTTAGAGAGCGACCTGCACAATGGGCGCAGCCCAGCGTACTCAGGAGCGCCCTAGCCCTTTCGAAATCGCCCTTCGCAGGAGCTCTCCACAATTTGGTGGAACCGTACTTGCCACTGACAACTACGTCGAGTACTTTCTCGTTGGACTCGAACCACTGATTCATGAGAGAACTGACAATTCCTATTTTCTTCCTGAGCTCCCTGAGGTCGACGTTCCCAAACCGCTGCCCCAACACGGTTACCTCGCCCTGGGAGGGCCAGTTGTAACCGTTGATTACGCCAAGGAGGGTCGTCTTGCCGGAGCCGTTTGGTCCTATGATTACCCAGCTCTGCCCCTTCCTGACCTCCCAGCTGACTTCGTCAAGCGCGAGTTTTTCACCCAGAATTACACTCGCACGCGACAGCTTGACCAGAGCGGACGCCAACTGGTTTTATCTCAGGAGCCATCTTCGGTCATGCTATAATACTAGTGCGGACATCCAACCCAACATCCTTCGGCAACGATACTGCGGAGACAATCGCTCGAGAGGGCTCCAAGGCATAAATAGGGAAAAGGAGAGATGGAAGGAAAATGCACTATGAAGGCTCTTTTGAAGTCTCCGCCTCGAAGGAGAAGGTTTTTTCCTTCCTGACTGACCCGAAGAAGGTCACGACGATATTTCCTGATGTTGAGAACGTGAAGGTTATCGATGAAAACAACTTCACGCTGAAGGCGAAGGTGGGCATATCTTTCATAAGAGGAACCCTCGATGTCAAGTTGAGCTTGGCCGAGAAGAAGGAGCCAACCTATGCCAAGCTGAAAGCAAGGGGTACAGGAATAAGTAGCTCGGTCGACCTTGAGAGCACATTCAATCTCGAAGATGCCAAGGGAGGGGGGACCTTAGTGAAATGGGCGTCGGATGCAAGAGTGAGCGGGCTAATGGCGAGTGTAGGTTCGAGGCTGATGGACACAGCGTCAGAAAAGTACGTGAAGCAGATTGTTGGAACAATGCAGAAGAAGCTCTCCTGATATTATTTCTCGAGCCAGAGAGAGACCCGTCAGATTATGCCCTTGGACTCGAGCGCTCTGATTTCTGTGTCGGGGACACCGAGCTCAAGCAATACTTCTCTCGTGTGCTCACCTAGCGTAGGTGGTGGAAGTCTCACTGACCCTGGAGTTTCCGAGAGTTTTGGCATCGAGGTCACGAGCGAAATTTCGCCCAGTGAGCGGTGCCCTACCGTTGCGAACGCACCTCTTGATTTCAGGTGCAGGTCTTCAGCCAGGTCTTCTATCGAATTAATGGTGCCCGAAGGAATGTCAGCTCGCCACAGCAGGTCGACCCAATCCCTCGCCGACCTGGTCAGAAAGACGCTCTGAAGAATCTTAGAGAGCGCATTCCGGTTCTCTGGAGCTATCCTATCTGCATTGGTCTTGAATCGAGGATCGTCCATCAATTCTTCTCTTTTGATTGCCTTGCAGAATCTCTTCCAGGTCTCCTCGTTTCCAACTCCCACGATGATGGGAAGGTCATTTGTCGAGAATGTTTCGTATGGTGCGAGTAGCGGGTATCTATTCCCAAATCGTCGTATCGGTCTTCGGGTCAACCGTGAGATCGTGATCCACTGCGCTACTGCTGACACACCTGATTCGAAAAGCGAGACATCGACCCACTGACCCCGTCCCGTCCTTTCGCGAGCAATTATCGCGAGGCTGATTGCAAGGGCAGAGTAGAGTGCAGCAAGGATATCGGTTATGGGTGCGCCGACCCTGAGGGGAGGTCCTCCCTCCTCACCTGTGACCGCCATTAGCCCGCTCATCCCTTGCATTATCGCATCGTATCCGCCGAGTCCGCTGTAGGGGCCAGACTGCCCGAATCCCGAGACAGAGCAATACACCAGTCTCGGATTGGCCCTATGGACCTCTTCATAGGAGAAACCTAATCTCTTCATGGTTCCCGGTCTGAAGTTCTCGATTAGGACATCGCTCGCCTTGATCAGCCTCATCAGGATGTTCCTTCCCTCGTCGCTCTTGATATTCAGGGCAACGCTCCTCTTGTTCCGATTGTACTGGAGGAAGTATGGACTTTCGCCGTCGACCGCCTGGCCCCAATGTCTCGAGTCGTCACCCTTCCCCGGCGTTTCAATTTTTATCACCTCGGCACCCATATCTCCCAAAAGCATGCCGCACATTGGCCCCGCAATGGCCGTCCCCAGTTCGATAACCTTGACCTCCCTCAGGGCTCCCGAATTCAAATCTGCATTTGGGAAAACAGATTGTATATGAGTCTTAGGTCAAGGTTCGACAAGAGATACTTCGTCTCCTAGAAAGGGGCCTGCTCCATTATGGTGCGCCCTCACTGATCTATGCCCCACTCGCCCACGGACACTTGATGGAAATCCGAAAATCAGTCAGCTGAACATGACAACGGTGCCCCGGAGTCGAGACGGTACATGCGCGAAGATATGGTGGTTCGAAATCGGGCGGTCTTCAGATTTGGAGCGTAAGGTCTGTCTCGTAGCGTTTGATGATCATTCCAGTATTAACATTCTTGATCCCAGTCAGAGTGTACAATTTGCTGCGCATGAACTTTTCCATCTCCTCCTGGTCTTTAAAGAGCACGTGCACGTGAAGCTGGGGTGTGGTGGTAAGTTCGTACACCCTAACCACCTCCGGATATTTGGCCAAGTGCATGGCCACGTCCTGAATTACCAGGGGCTCAACCGTAAGGTCAAAGACCACGGAGAGCTTCAACCCGTATACCTGCGAATCAACTAACGCAAAGAAGGATTTTATGGCCCCCACCTCGACCAATCGGTCAAGCCTGTATTTCACCGCAGACTTTGAGAGTCGCACCTTTCTAGACATGGAAGCGAGCGAAATCCTGGCGTTGGATCGCAGAAGTTCAAGCATTTTCACGTCGGTCTTATCAACCGAGACCTCTATCGTCTTGGACCTGGTCAACGGATTACCAGTTCGAATTGCGATACTTATCTCTTCCTTTGTAAGGGAAAATCACTTAGTTCCTGAACATCGTTCGGTTTTTTCGGACAATCCTTAAATAATAATTTCTCAGTTCTCTGACCCTAGGGACGGACTTGGGCAAGATCTCAACGCTCTTGGACGAGGTAGCCGAGGCAGACATCAAGAATGTTGAAGTAAACTATCGCGGAATCTTCCAGAAGACCCTTGCCAGAAAAATTTGCAAGACGCTTGTTTATGCCGCGAAAGAGGAGGAGAGGACGGGCTTCAGTTACGGACGTTACAGTGACGCTCCCGAGAGGAATGGAGTTCCATGCAAGTACTTTGCCGTTGTAGCGGAGATGAGTGAGGAGGACCTCGAAGCGGAGGCTGGTGCGAAGATTGAGCCCAACGATGTAAATGTCAGCATAGTAGTTGACGACACGATGGTAAAGGGAGTCGAACCTTGGGGCTTCTCCGGGATAAGACCGATAAACGAAAAGGTGAAGCTGGGAGGCACACTGCTCGTGGTTTCGGAACGGAGCCCGCTAGAACTACTGAAAAACGTCGCGAAAAAAGACTTCCCCTACAAGATTGCTGTTGTTCCAGGTAAACACAGTTTTTCAGGCCTGTGGGTCTACAAAGACGATTTCACGGACGCGAGAGTACTCGGAGCCTTAGCGAGAATTGAGCCTGATATCGTTGGCCTCGAGGCTTTAAGAAAAGTCGTGCCAGAAAAGTTGGGCGCCGAAAAGATAGACGCCCTTAATGACGGGTACAAGTCGGTTATCATCAAAAGCATAGCGCCCGGCGAAGGGATAGACTGGCCTTATTCCATTCCCACGCTGCCGAAGTGGCATGAGTTCAAAGAGGGAATAGTCGTGAAGTCAGTCGCGCGAGGGGGAAGGAATGAAGATTACAAGCGATTCACGACCAGAACTATGCGACCGGTAATCAGATTTGATACTTGCATTAAATGCGACCTCTGCTGGTACGCCTGCCCCGACGAATGCTTTGACCCAACGCCCGACGGGCTCTTCGATGTAAACTACAACTACTGCGTGGGTTGTGGAAGGTGCGCGGAGGTCTGCCCAGTGCCTAACACAATAGTGATGGTTGACGAGCTGAAATTCGAGAACAACGACAGCCCTTACCATGAGTACAAGAAGGACAAGGAGGCTTACATCGAATGGGCCGACCAGAAGATGGGGGAAAAGAGGGTGAACTACCCATTCGTAACTGGGACGGGCCTTATTGAGGAGAACGTTAAGAAAAATGATGGAGAGAAGGGGTAGAATAACGTGACAGTGGTAGAAGGAAAACTTGTCGAGAGCCAGAAAGAGGAGCTACTCACTGGATGCGAAGCCGTGGCTCATGCTGTAATGCTCGCTGATGTCGACGTAATCTCCGCTTACCCTATCCGTCCTTATACTGAGGTAATGGATGCCGTTTCAAAGCTGATTGCAGACGGGAAGTTCTTCGCGGAATACATCATTGCCGATGGAGAGCACTCTCAATTTGAGATAGTTAAGCACGCATCCGCAGTGGGAGCAAGAGTCTTCGTGGGAAGTAGCGGTACAGGGTGGATGTACGCGATGGAAGCCATCGCTGTAACCGCTTCAGATAGGTTGCCTGTCGTAGCACTCGTCGGAAACAGAGCTCTTGACGATCCAGGTGCGTTTGGCGTTGAGCATAATGATGCTCTGACCGTGCGGGACCTTGGCTGGCTTCTCGTCTGGGCTTCTACGGCCCAAGAGTCACTCGATACCACCCTGATTGCTTACAGAGTTGCGGAGGATCCCAAAGTAATGTTTCCAACAGCCTTGGCGATGGATGGAGGTTTTCTGACACACTCGCAGCATATGGTACGGATACCATCACAAAGTTTGGTCAGGAAGTTTCTCCCAGCCTATAACCTGGGGGACAGACGTCTTCACCCTGACAACCCGATCTCCATCGCACCTCAGGTAAACGAGGATTGGGTTATGGAAATCCGGATGCAGAACGCCGAAGCTACAAAACGAGTACCTGCGGTAATCGACAAGGCTTACCGTGAATTTGAGGATGTTTTTGGCAGGGAGCTTGGTAATCCATGGCTCGAAGAGTACATGATGGAAGATGCGGAATTGGCCATTGTAGGGATGGGAACCTTAGCGATGCCAGCAAAAGCGGCAGTCAAGAGGCTGAGGTCACGCGGGACAAAGGTAGGCCTAGTTCGTCCGAAATGGTTCCGGCCGTTTCCGACAGAACTCATGCAGAAGGTATTGTCAAGAGTAAGTGCAATAGGCGTGGTAGACAGGGACTTTTCTTACGGATCGCCTTACTATGGTGGAGTGCTCTTCAACGAAATTCGATCGACGCTCTATAGCTCCAAGAATCATCCTACGATAGCCAACTTCATAGCAGGTCTTGGTGGGAGAGAGATATCGATCGCTGACATGATCAAGATGATTCAACTGACCTACGAGGCAGAAGAAGAGGGTAAGGACGGACAGGTAAAGTGGATGGGAGTTAGGGAGTAGGGGTCGACAATTTGGCAGAAGAAATAGTTTTCGAAAAAATAAAGGGTATACATAAGGTACCAAGAGAAGAGTTCTACTCTTCAGGCCACAGGACGTGCGAAGGCTGCGAGTCAGCGATGGTCATGAGGATGTTCAGCAAGGCCTCAGGCCCTCGCACCATAGCTCTTGGGACCACTGGCTGTATGTACGTGGCTAACACAGCTTACATGACTACTCCTTGGGTAATACCGTGGATGCATACTCAGCTTGGTGCGGGGGGCTCCGCGGCTTTGGGAACCTCGGCTGGGCTAAGAGCTCTTATGAAGAAGGGGAAGATTCCCGAAGAGAAGATTAACACGATAGCCTTCTGCGGCGATCTGGGCGGGGCGGACATGGGTCTTTCGGCGATATCGTCCGCTCTTCAGACCGACTATGATTTGCTAATTATCCTCTACGATAATGAGTCTGCTGCGAACACGGACATACAAGCCACCGGAATGACGACGTGGGGTGCACAGACAACATTTACACCGACTGGCAAGGTGAAGAGAATTATGCAGACGAGATGGAAGAAGAATGTGGCGGGAATGCTCGCGGCGGGTCATCCCAACGTGAAGTATATTGCAACAGCTATCGCATCATTTCCACCCATTGATTTGCTGAACAAAGTCAGAAAGGCTTTATCCGCTGGTGGTCCAGCCTTCATACACACTCTCGATCCATGTCCGAAGGGCTGGGACTATCATCCTCGCTATTCAGACAAACTAGGAGAACTTGCAGCCAGGTCCGGGATATTCCCGCTTTATGAAATTGACCATGGAACCGCCAAGCTAACCTATAATCCACCAAAGCCAAGGGTCCCCGTCAAGGAATACCTTGAGAAGCAAGGTAGATTCGCTCACCTGAAGGACGAGGACTTCCAGTACATCCAGCAGCGAGTTGATTCAATGTGGGAAGACTGGGAGATCCCCGGAATCATACCCGTGAGGAACGGAACGATCAGGTCGGAGAAATAAGGCGAATCATCACATTTCAGCTCGCTGATGGTGTACACTATGCTGGAGGACCAATACAAGCGCCTTATACTCAATTTGTTGACGCGCTTCTCATGCCCAAAGTAAAAGGGTGGTCCTCGCCCAATCTGCCGGGCGATTATGTTGAATCTCCCGCCGAACTCCTCTTCATGGCAAGAGAGAAAATCCTGAATAATCCTGGGATGCTGGAAAGGATAGATTCACTGCTGAACGAGATGATTGAGGGGAAAACAAAGACTCCTTCCAGTCTAGTACTGATCGAACCCATCCACCACAGGGCGACGGGACAGCTGCGGTATGCGGAATTGCGGCTCTGGGTCAAGAATGACACGCTCACTAGTGAACTGTATGGTGAGATCACATTTCTCGCGCCAGAAGGCGAACATGTTATTGCTGCCATTGAGGTGGAGTGAAAGTTTCTTTCTACGTACAACATTTCACTGCGAGAACGGGTCTTTCGACCACGGGGCTTATTTGAGTTGGTGCGGAAGACCTGCCTTCTTTCCCTTCGAGCTCCACTTTGACGTCGATAGTAAGAGTTCTCTGGGCATGCGGAGCTTCGGGCTCCTCTACAGCACTTCGATGGAGCTTTCTGCGAAACCCTTCTGCTTCAGGATCTCCGCGACCCTCTCTCGATGGTCGCCCTGCAGGATTATGAGACCATCCTTTACCGTCCCACCTGTGGCCAGGTTCTTTTTCATCATCGTTCCCAACTCCTGTAGGTCCTTCTCATTCATCTTGAGGCCTTCGAGAATCGTCGTCGGCTTTCCGAATCGTCTCATCTCCATTCTCACCTTCACGCGGGCCTGCTCGCGATCGAGTTCGGCAATAATGTCCTCGAAACTCTCTCCCTGGTCTTTACTGCTCACTGCTCGGTAAGAGGTAAGTTCGGTTGTCTTATTTAGTCTTGCCCAGGCGTTTGGGGTATTCTTGAAATGACGTAGTCCGAACAGCTGGCGCCTGAGATGTCAGCGACGGTTCTTCGACGAGAGCGGACTTGCCACCATGTAGGGCGAACCGCCACCTCGACAGGCTGAAGAGCACTCGGAAGGAGCTGTGCAAAGGAACGAATATGGTGTTTATCTAGGATGAATCCATCCTTCAGAGCTGGGTTGCCAAGCTCGACAGGTCTGTCATCACGTTCAAAGTGCTTTCAAACAGCTTCGTCTGAGTTATGCGTCCGGTAATCTTTCCTCCCTCGACTATGAAGAGTCTCCGGACATTCTTCTCAATCATCATCCTCATCGCTTCACCGATAGTGGCATTCGGGCCTATCGTGATAAGCGGTGAGGTCATGACCTCTTCGACCTTGACCTTCTCTGGAATGAGCCCCTTCCCGATGCATCGACGGAGGATGTCCCGTTCGGTCACAACGCCCTCCGGCAACCCCCGTTTCTGAACCACCAGAGACCACACCCCGCTCTGAAGCATCTTCTTTATTGCATCGGCTACCGTCGCTCCATTGTCGATTGCTGCGACACTCCTGTCCATCACATCCTTGATCTGGATTGTTATCGCCAAGCTATTCCGGGAAGGGGTCTCAAGAGACATTCTTAACTTTACAGCTGAACCATGGTGAATCACCCATCTCCCATACTGGACCTTTGGGTTCCCACCCCGCTTCTTTGACAAGAGGGAGTACCCCGATGCTGAACAACAGAGCCCGTGGCGTGACGGCGTTCTCTGAGCTCGAGTTCGCTAGATAAGGCTGAATTAGATGGAATGCGAGGGTCGTCTATTGACCTTCGCCGGTGTATTGCTCTGCGTCGCGTTGCCAGACACTACCCTTGAGGAACAATCCTCCCTCAGGGACAAGACGGTAAAACTCGGAGCAGTGGCGAGGAGCTGCTCAATCTTCGGGGTGGACTTGATTCAGATTTTTCGCGACATACGGGGAGCTGGCGAGGCAAGCTTGATCAAGAAAGTCCTCCAGTATCTGGAGACTCCGCAATACCTGAGGAAGAAGATCTTCAAGCTTGACGAGTCTCTGAAGTTTGCAGGATTGTTGCCTCCACTTCGCATACCGTCGCACAAGTCGAGGGTGCTCGTCGAGAGGCTGAGAGTCGGAGAGTTTCGCGAAGGTCTCGTCCTTGGTGGGAACGAAGTCGATGTCGGATTGGACGAGACCCTAAGGCTGAGAGGCGGAGGGTCGACTGGCGGAAGGGTGACCGTCAGAATCACAAGCGTCGCTCCACTGGAAGGAGTACTCGTTAGGAGAGATGAGGTCGGGGAGTACTGGGGATACGGTGTCGAGGTGAAAAGTGTAAACGATATACTCTCTGATACAAGGTTCAAGGTCAAGGTGGCTACCTCTAGGCGAGGGGACAGATTGGAAGATTGCATCGGGACCCTTGGAAAGTCGATCATCGATAACAAATCAGTGAAACTACTGTTCGGCTCTCCCTCCCGTGGTCTCTTCGAGATCGTTGGAAACGATCTGGGGAAGAGGGTGGACTTTGTGGTGAATCTGTTCCTCCAACAACATGTCGCCACAGTGAGAACCGAGGAGTCGATCGCCTCCGCGCTCTCGCTCTTGAACACAATACTGGCATCCGGGAGGACGAAAGTTTAAAGGCGGATGGAAAATCGGGGGTTAATCCCCGTGAGTTGAGTTGGGACATAGGAAACACAGCGCACCCCGAAGAGGTAGTCTTGCATACAGGCCTAGGGCTCGCGCCGGTAGTTTCATCCCTTCGATTCACAACTGGCCAAAGATAGGGGCGCCTACCCCATCGCTTCTGGGATTTCCCGGAGTGAAGGTCGGGATGCTCCACGCCATCACTACGGATGATAGGGAAAAGACACCAAATTTCGGCAAGCCGCTTTACAACTCTGCTACCGTAGTTGCAGTTCCAGAGGTATCTGTTGTCGGAGTCCGCTTCTACGCGACAGAGTACGGCTCGGATAGGGCAGTCGGGGAGTTCTATTCGAAGGAGTACTCGGGAAAGGAGGGGTATGACCCGGTCAAAGCTGCAGAGTCATGGAAGGAGAGGCTTCCCAAGGTTTCCCGGCTGGCGGCGCTGGTGACAGTAGTGCCGAACGACGCCGGTATTTCGCAGAAGAAACCGATTCTCCTCGAGGTCGGGGTGGGAGGAGGGGATGCCTCGGCCCAGTTTGATTTCATCACGAGGGTCCTCGGGAAGAAGATCAAATTCTCGGAGATATTCAAGGCGGGGAACTACGTCGACGTTCTCTCGATAACGAGGGGAAAGGGGTTCGAGGGACCAGTAACGAGGTTTGGCGTGAAGCGGAAACAACACAAGTCAAGGAAGAGCGTCCGTGCGGTAGGGGTCATTGGTCCATGGCATCCTGCGGCCGTCATGTACACCGTCGCTAGGGCAGGCCAGATGGGATTCCACCAGAGGACAGAGAGTGGAAAGAGAATCCTGCTTCTCGGAAACGGGAAGGATGACAAGATTGATCCACCAGGAGGGTTTCTGCACTTCGGACAGGTCGAAACCGATTATGCAGTCCTCAAAGGCTCGATTCCTGGCTCCCCCAGGAGATTGGTCCTGATGAGGCATCCCATCAGGAAGCAATACAAGAAGGTGACACCGCCGCAGATACTTGAACTGAGCACCAAGATGGTGGGGAGTTGAACTAGAGATGAAGGCGAAGGTGATAGGGGTGAAGGGTGATTCGGGTAAACAGATTGAACTTCCCGAACTCTTCTCCGCACTCCCCAGAGAAGACCTTGTGGCGAGGGCATTCTGGGTGTTGAGTTCACACGGACGTCAACCATACGGGAGAGACCCGATGGCGGGGATGAAGACAAGTGCTGAAACTTACAATCCTCCCACGGGAAGGGGCGTCGCAAGAGTTCCGAGGGTCAAAGGCGGTGGCCAGCGTTCGGGTCAGGCTGCGGGGATCGCAAGCGTCGTGAAGGGGAGGCTACCCCATCCTCCCAAGGCCGAGAAGGTCATCTACCGCAAGATAAACAAGAAGGAGCGGCATCTCGCACTTGCCAACGCGATCGCCTTCACGAAGAACCACGAAGCCGTGGTCAAGAGAGGCCATAGGGTCGGGAGGCTCGAGCTTCCGCTGGTGGTGAGCGACGAGGTCGAGACGATTCCCAAGACTTCGGAGCTGAGGTCTTTCCTCGCCAAAGTAGGGCTGGAAGAGGAGCTGACAAGGCTCTATCGAGGGATCAAGAGAGCGTCGGGGAAGCCAAGGCAGAGAGGGAGGGCGTACAAGACCAGAGTCGGTCCACTCATTGTTATCGCAAACGACAGAGGAGTAGGGAAGGCCGTCTCCACGATTCCAGGAGCGGAGGTGGTCCCGGCAGAGAGTCTGAGCGTGCTGCAGTTGGCGCCAGGCGGTGTACCTGGACGGCTGACGCTGTGGACTGAATCTGCAATTGAGATTGTGAGGTCCATGGAGAAGGAGGTTGAACCAAGGATTGCGACTTGAAGAAGCACAGAAGATAGTGATTAGGCCTTATGTGACGGAGAGGACGTTCGAGCAGATAGAGCGAGAGAACAAGCTCTGCTTCCTCGTTCAGGACAGGTCGACGAAGCAACAAATCGCGAGTGCCATCGAGGCGCTGTACGAGGTGAAGGTGCGCGGGGTGAACACCGCTCGAACAATCACCGGAAAGAAGGCCTTCGTGCGTCTGGAGACCGAGAATTCTGCCGCGGAACTGGCAACGAAGTTAGGGTTGGTCTAAGATGGGCAAGAGAATCCTGCAGAGGAGGAGGGGTAAGGGTGGCATCCAGTTCAGAGTTCCGAGCAAGGATAAAGTCGCTCCCGTACGGTATCCTAACATCGTTGGTAACTCCGATCAGAAACTGGTCGTGAAGGCGATAGTCGATGAGAGGGGGAGGAGCGCACCGCTCGCCCAGGTCGTGTACGGCAACGAAAGCGTGGCCTACATCCCAGCAGTAAGCGGCCTCGCCGTGGGACGCGAGATAGGTCTAGGAGCTGCTGCGAGTCCGGCCACCGGGAACATCCTACCGTTAGAAAACATACCTGAGGGAACAAAGATCTCAAACATAGAGCTGAGGCCGGGAGACGGTGGAAAGCTCGTAAGAGCCTCGGGAGGCTCGGCCATACTCTTCTCGAAGGGTCAAGGTAAGGCGGCGGTGAGACTTCCCTCCGGCAAGAGCATCCTCCTCGATACTCGGTGCAGGGCTTCGATAGGCGAGATTGCGGGTGGGGGAAGGCTCGAGAAGCCATTTCTCAGGGCGGGGCCAAGGCACCACGCCATGAGGGCGGCAGGGAGACCATACCCGAGGATGAGGGGGATTGCCATGGCCGTGGTCTACCATCCGTTCGGTGGAGGGAGGCATCAACACCCTGGCAAGTCGACGAGTACATCAAGGAACGCTCCTCCTGGAAGGAAGGTAGGTCTGATTGCCCCCCGCAAGACAGGCAGAAAGAGGCTCGCAAGGGCAACGGTGGAGGTCGAGAACAGGTAATGCCGAGAGAATTCAGGTACCGAGGATACACGCTTGAACAGCTCAACTCCATGTCGACAGAGTCGATCCTCCAGCTCTTGCCCTCGAGAGCCCGAAGATCGCTCAATCGGGGAATCTCCGATGAGAAGAGGAAGGTTCTGGAAGATATCAGAGAAGCCAAGGAGGGGAAGAGTGAATCACAGATCAAGACCCACGCCAGGGACATGATAATTCTTCCCGTTATGGTGGGAGCTACCGTGAGCATCTACAACGGGAAGGAGTTCGTCCCACTGGTGATAAAGTCAGAGATGATCGGTCATTACCTCGGAGAGTATGTGATAACAAACAAGAAGGTCCAGCACGGGACCCCGGGTATCGGTGCGAGCCGTTCCAGTCTTTACGTCCCGCTGAAGTAGGACCTCGAAGCTTTAAACGAACATCATACCAGAAGACCCAGCGGTAGATGTCGAAGATTAGCCCGGAGGACGAGCGGGAGCGGGTTGAATATGAGCTTCGGGGGAAGACGCTCAAGGTCTATCTCCACCTGCTCAGACGAGGAAGGTCGGTCGGAATCAGGGAGGTACAGAGGGAGCTGGGCTTCTCAAGCCCAAGCATAGCGGCTCACCACATGGACAAGCTCCTGAGGCTCGGCATAGTCGAGCAGGACCAGTACTCGAATTATGTCATTGCAAGGAAGGTCGACCCGAGTGTGCTCCAAGCATTCGTCAATGTCGGCAGGTTCACCCTCCCGAGGGTCGGATTCTATGCCACTTTCTTCTCCACCATAGCCGTGGCCTACCTCATCCAGAACGGGCAGCTCGCAGACATCTACGCACTGATTGGAGGTCTTGGCGCTGCGCTTGTCTTCTGGTACGAGGCCTGGAGGGCCTGGAGGAGGAAGCCGTTCTAGATGATAGAACTAAGTGGGCTGCTCAAGGAGGATCAGCTTGCTTGAGGGACGCCGGAAGCTTTTTCGGGATAGCACTCGGGTTTCTTCTAGCGATAGCGGTAGTGGCCGGTGTAGGCTTCCTCGGCCCGACTCCCTCCGGAGAGCCCCTGTCGACACCAAAGGCTACTCTGGCTCAGGCGAACCGCGAAGTTGATTCATCTGGTTCCATCGCCGTCAGCCCGGTTGCAGCAATCAGTCCCTCATCTATCGAAGGGATTGGCAGCTCCACGCCTCTCTCTCTCCTGCTTGTGCTCCTCCCCCTGGTGGTTGCCGTTGTGCTCGGATTGACCGCCAACAGGATGTACAGCCGACGGGCCGAGTCCGAATGAGAGTCATTCTTTCACGACAGTCTGGGACTGCTCCCTGAGGAAGGTCATGAGGTAGTTGGGTCCGCCTATGCCTTTCCCCGTCGCGCCGCT
>JACPTA010000036.1 GCA_016193005.1 Nitrososphaerota archaeon
GTACCTTATCAGGTTCTATGGCTCGGTCAACAAGTTTGGAGGCAAGCTCGGGCCGATAGTGGCGCAGCTCCCTCCATCTATCAAGGTCGAGAAGCACAAGGCCCTGATGGAGAAGTTCGTCTCTCAGCTCGATCCAAAATTCAAGCACGCAATCGAGTTCAGACACAAATCATGGTTCACGCCGGAGACGTACAGGCTGCTGGAAAAGTACAACGTCGCCATGGCGTGGTCGCTGAACCAATATCTGGAGACTCCGGTGGAGACGACATCAGACTTCGTCTACCTGAGGCTCGTTGGTGACAGGGAGCTGACCGAGTTCACGGGAATCCAGCGCGACATGTCGACCGAGATGAAACGCTGGGCAGAGAGGCTGGAGGGCAAGAACGACGATTTTGACTCCGCCTTCATCTTCTTCAACAATCACTTCGCGGGTTTCGGCCCTCAATCGGTGAACGAATTCAGGCGTCTTCTTGGAATGATGGAGGTCGACTGGAAGCTGCATGAGAAGACGGGCGAGCGGCAAGGAAGCCTGGGAGAGTTCTAGCTCCCGCACAGTCACTTGTCCCAACACCATCCGATAATCTTCCACGTCGACATCGACGCCTTCTACGCGTCAGTGGAAGCGCGCGAGGCCCCCGAGCTGAGGGGCCTTCCGGTGGTGATAGGCGCAGACCCCGAAGGAGGCAGGGGAAGGGGGGTCGTAGTCGCATGTTCGTATGAGGCGAGGAAGTTCGGTCTCAAATCCGGGATGCCAATCTCGAGAGCGTACAAGCTCTGTCCCAGTGCGACGTATCTCCGCCCCAACTTCACGCTCTACGCAAGGGCCTCCTCGAGAGTGATGCAACTCTTACGTAGACACGCGGACAAATTCGAGCAGGTTGGAATCGACGAGGCATTCCTCGACGTAAGCTCACGGGTCAGAGACGCCGAACCAGTCAAGGAACTCGCGATGCAGATCAAGAAAGAGCTCAGGGACGGGGAGGGATTCACCTGTTCCATAGGAATAGCCCCGAACAAGTCCTCAGCGAAGATAGGCTCTGACCTGCAGAAACCCGATGGACTGACCCTCGTTCCTTTTGATGCAGTGGGGGAGTTTCTGGCGCGCCTCCCTGTCTCTGTGATTCCTGGCGTTGGGAAGAAGACTCGGGAGTTTCTCAAAGAGAGAGGGATAGAGACCATCGCTCAGCTCCAAGACGTCTCAGGCAAGCAGCTGGTAAAGTGGTTCGGAAAGGGGGGAGTCTGGCTCTGGGGGGTGGCTCAAGGCAAGGAGCAGATGCCTGTGAGGGCTAGGGAGATTCCCAAGTCTCTGAATGTCGAGAGGACATTCAGGAGGGACGTGCCGGAGTTCAAGCAGCTCTTTGGAGTGATGGACGAAATAGCGTACGAGCTCAACAGAAGACTCAGGGTCGGTGAGCTCCGATTCAAGAAGGTCGGAATCAAGATTCGTTTCACCCATTTCGAGACACACACTAGGGAGAAGATGCTCGGCGATTATTCTGATGAACTCGATCTCATACAGAGGACGGCAAGATCCCTGCTACACGAATTCAGTGGAAGGAAGGAATCCGTCAGGTTGCTGGGCGTAAGAGTCTCCGAACTGAGGAGAGAACGGGCGAAGGCTTCAACCCTAGATTCTTGGGCTCGATCCTGATTGGGACGATTTACATAATCAGTAGCGAATCACTACCACGTTTATTAACACAACTGGCAACGGCGGCAAGAGTTAGGGTGAACCTTCACGACCCTCGGCAATGACCTCGCGCCCTCTTCTCCACCCAGACGGTCTGCAATCCTGATAATCGCCGGGCTGATGACCGGGATGCTACTCGGCGCGATGGACCAGACCATCGTTGCAACGGCGGGTCCAACAATCATCTCTCAGCTCGGAGGGCTAAGTGTCTACGCTTGGGTCTTCAGCGCCTACATCCTCACACAAACGGTCTCGATGCCAATCTTCGGAAAGCTCTCCGACCTGTACGGAAGGAGGAAGTTCTTCATGCTCGGGTTGGGGATCTTCATGGTGGGCTCGATTCTCTCTGGTGCCTCGCAGGACATTTACCAGCTCGTCGTCTTCCGAGCCCTTCAAGGGATAGGGAGCGGGGCCTTCTTTCCCGTTGCTATAGCAGTCATCGGGGCAGTCTTCCCGCCGGCTCAGCGAGGCAGGTTACAGGGGGTTTTCGCGAGTGTATTTGGCATCGCGTCCGTGATTGGTCCCTCGGCAGGTTCGTACCTCGTTCAGGCGATCGACTGGCGATGGATTTTCTACATCAATCTCCCACTCGGCATCATCTCTTTGATCCTAATCAATATGGGACTGAGAGAGACAAGAGACCCCAACGCTAGACCAGTCCTTGACTGGCTCGGGATCTCGTCCCTTACAGGGTGGATTGCGCTGCTGATGTTTGGCTTCCTCAACGGTGGGACAACGTACCCATGGTACTCTTGGCAGGAAGCGACTCTCTTTACGAGTTCTGCGGTGCTCTTCATTGTTTTCTTGATTATCGAGAGGCGAGCAGTTGAGCCAGTCATCCCACTCGGGATGTTTAGGATCAGGACGATATCTTCAGCTTCTGCCGTCTCATTCCTCCGCGGAGTTTCTTTCTACGCTGTTATCATCTTCATCCCGCTCTTCGAGCAAGCAGCGCTGGGAGGTTCCATAGACGACGGAAGGAACATTCTGTACGCTTTCTTGTTTCCGATGGTTGCAGGTGCCATGATAGGCGGGCAGCTCGGAACTCGTGCGGGATACAGGGGCGTGACGTTTGGAGGGCTCGCCATGATGTCCGCGGGACTCTTCCCCCTGACAACGCTCACCTCCTCAACCCACGCAACCCAGATCATGCAGTACGTTGCCGTGACGGGGTTTGGACTCGGCATCACCTTTCCCACAGTTGTGCTGGCGATTCAGTACTCGGTCGAGAGGAGGCAGATTGGAATCGCCTCATCCTTGGCGCAGTTCATGGGCAACCTCGGCGGGACCATCGGCCTGGCAATCTTGGGTACCATTCAGGTCAACGCCTTCGGAAGCAAACTGAACGACCTTCTCCTCACCATAAAGGAGCCGTTCAGAGACCTTGCGCGGCCAACGCTGAGCGACCCAAACCTCATCGGAAGGATACTGGCCACGCCGGAAGCACTCGCCCAGGTAATCCGGACTCGTCCTGAGGTCGCGCAGTTCATCCCTCCCCTGAGAGACGCCTTCGCGCAGTCCGTCATTCCTCTCTTCTTGGCTGGCTTCATCGTCTCGCTCGCCTCAATCTTCGCAAGCCTGTTCATCACGGGCTCCTTGAAGCAGCAGATAGTGGCTAGGGGTGCCATGGCTGGCGGTCCTGACAAGGACGAACCGAAAGCTCCCACACCTTCCGTCGTCGCCTGAGACTTCTACTTGAAATGTGGGAGGACCTTTTCTCCGAAGAGCCTCAGCTGTTCGGGCGATTTGTCAACGGGAACGAAGACGACGTTGATGTGGTTCGCTCCCGCATCTGAGTATTCTTGAAGTAGGTCGACGAAGTACGAGGGAGTTCCGCAGGAGAGCATATCGTGCGGGTCCTTTGTATCCGCCAGGTCCATCCACTTCCCAGCCTGCCTCCTGAGCGAGTCCTGATCCCTTGCAATGCTGACCTGCAGGTGCATCGCGTTTTTCACCTCGCTCCTCCTTCTCCCGGCAGTTCTGCAAAGGCTGTCCACAGACTTCACGCGTGCAGAGAACTCCCTCGGGTTAATCCCCCGCCAGCCGAACCATCCGTCACCTTCCCGGACTGCAATCTTCAGTGCCTCGTCGGAGAAGCCGGCTACCAAAATAGGAGGACGCGGTCTTTGGACCGGCTTCGGTTGAGGGTCTGCTTTCGAGAGCCTGAAGAATTTCCCTTGAAAATCGGCCCTACCATCCCTCCAGCACGCCTTGATGAAGCGCACGCCTTCCTCCATCATCTTGATTCTGGTCCTGAATCCCTCGTATCGCAACCCGTACCACTCAAAGTCGTTCTTCACCCAACCGGCGCCGACTGTCAGAATAGCTCTCCCGCTCGAAATGCGGTCGACAGTCGCCATCGCCTTTGCGACGAAAGCTGGATGACGCAACGGGAGGGGCGTAGCGAGAGTCCCGACTTTGATTCGCTTTGTCATAGCTGCGACTGCACCGAGAGTTGTCAGACAGTCATAGGTCTCAGCACCCTCGATTCCTATATGATCTTGAAGAAGGATTGCGTTGAACCCGAGTTGATCGGCGAGTCGTGCATATCTGAATATGTTTCTTGCGTTGGTTGGCCCGATCGAAGGAGAACCAATCAAGGGAGGCATGACACTGATTTCCAACTTGGCCATTCGGGGGCCAGGGTCTTGTCGAATAATAAACGAGATGAACCTCGTGGGCAAAGCGTAAAAATCATCGGTCGGAACTCAAGCGCAGCATGTCTCGGAGCGAGGCGATGGACGAGATACTTCAAAAGTATAAGGCCATTTGGGCACTCAACCACTCATCGGCACTCCTGTCTTGGGACCTAGAGACTTACATGCCCGAAGGCGGTGCTCGGCCGAGGGGTGAGGCTCACGCCCAGCTGGCACTCCTCAGGCAGAAGTTCATGATTGATCTGCGGGGCCCAATCGAAAGATCCGAGGAGGCGAAGGACCTGAACGACTTCGAGAAGGGCGTTCTGAGAGTACTAAGACGCGAACTCCACTATTTCACAAAGGTTCCTCCACGTCTCATCGAAGAGCTCCAGAGGATAACGACTGAAGCCACAGTAGTCTGGAGAGATGCGAGGAAGAAGTCATCCTTCAGTACCTTCAAGCCCTACCTGGAGAAGATTGTCGACCTGAAGAGGCAGGAGGCGGACAAGCTGGGGTATCAACGGCATCCGTACAACGCTCTCGCGGACATGTACGAGGAGGGAATAACCATCGATGACCTCGATGGAATCTTTTCGACGCTGGTCCCAAACCTGAAGAGGATTCTCGCAAAGGTTGAACGGGAGGGAAGATTCCCCACGCGTGACTCATTGGAGTCTAAGAAGTACAACGTTGAAGCGATGAAGAGAGTGAACGACAAGCTCATCGAAATTCTCGGCATGCCAGAGAAGAGGTTCAGAATGGATGTGTCTACGCATCCCTTCACTGATACGATTGCTCAGGATGATGTCAGGATCACGACTAGGTACGAGGGGAGGGACTTCAGGGCGACGATGTTCTCGGTCATACACGAGGCAGGGCATGCGATCTACGAGTTGCAGGTCGACGGCGGGCTGAGCTACACCCCGCTCGCGGGCGGCGTCTCTTCAGGGGTTCACGAGTCGCAGTCAAGATTCTGGGAGAATGTCCTCGGCAGGAGCGCCGCTTTCGCCAGTCTGGTGCTGCCAATCTTGAAGAGAAACCTACCCTTCCTCTCGCGATACAGCAGTGAGAAGATCTACAGGTACTTCAACATGGTCAGGCCGAGCCTCATCAGAGTCGACGCTGACGAGTTGACCTACAACTTTCACATCGCGCTGAGATACGATATCGAGAAGAAGTTGATTGGGGGTGAGCTGTCTGTCTCAGACTTACCTGCGTTGTGGAATGACACGATGCAAGACTACCTCGGCGTGAGGCCAAAGAAGGACTCCGAGGGAGTGCTCCAGGACATCCACTGGAGCGGCGGGTCTTTCGGCTACTTCCCCTGTTACTCCCTTGGGAACGTCATCGCCGGAATCGTGTGGCACAGCATCAAGAAGGAGATGAGCCTGAAGGACGCGATCAAGAGGAGAGATTTCGAGAGGGTCAAGAGTTGGCTGAAGGAAAAGGTACACAAGTGGGGTTCGACCTACGCACCGAAAGACCTGCAGATGAGAGCCTTCGGCGATGCCTACAACCCAGAGAGACTCGTCAGCTACCTCGAGGACAAGTTTCTCGGGTGAGACCCTGTGCTGACTACTTGGTTATCAGAGTGATTACGTCCTCATCCAAGAGCGTATGATTGATTCCTACCTTCTGCCCGCCGAACTTGACACTCCTTCCCCAAATCTGAGCAAATCTGAACTCGTCCTTTATCCTCCTGTGAACCTTATTGCACACCTCGAGGACCGTCGAGCCGTTCCTCACGACCATCGGCTCTTCGTAATCCGTCTCACCTTTCCTCCTCCGCATGTACACCCTGATCAGGTTCAGCCTTGTGTAGATTTCCTCCCTTAGCGCCGTCAGGTTGACGTCGCCCTCAGCCGAGATTGGAATGAATTTGTACTGGAGCTTCTTCATGAGCTCATTCGTGAATCCTGCGTTGACTAGGTCGATCTTGTTCATCACCGTGAGGGACGGAATGTATACCCTGCTCCCCAAGAGAACATCGACAAGCTGGTCGTCGTCGATATCTTCTCTTATGAAAACCCTGGCACTGTTCTTGTTGTAGACGCGGAGCATCTCCTTCACCAGTTCCTCGCTCATCCTAGTCAACTTGACCTGCGTGCTCACGGAGATTCCGCCGGAGCCTGTCTCTTCAATCACCACGTTCGGACGCTTTTGATCAACTCTGATCCCGATGGTCTTCAGCTCTTTCACCAGGATGTCTCTCGCCTCGGGCTGGAACACGTCGAGGACGAAGAGTACCAGGTCGGAGTTCCTCGCCACCGAGAGCACTCTCTTGCCGAGGCCTCTCCCCGAGGAGGCACCTTCAATTATTCCAGGGAGGTCAAGAATTTGAATCCTGGCTCCCTTGTACTCCATTATCCCAGGAACGACTTCGAGTGTCGTGAAACGATACGCAGCGACTTTTGATTTCGCGTTCGTCAGCTTGTTCAGGAGAGTGGATTTGCCCACGCTCGGAAGTCCTATCAAGACCACCGTTGCGTCGCCAGACTTCTTGACGTCATACCCGATTGAACTTCCAGATTTTCTGCTCTGCGCCTCCTCGAGCTCCAGTTTCAGCCTCGCCAGCTTTGCCTTGAGCAGCCCCACATGGTGTTCGGTCTTCTTGTTGACCTGGGTCCTGTGGAGGTCGTCTTCTATCTTCTTGATCTTCTCTGGAATACCCAAGGCCCTTCCCTTCTAGTCGTTCTAGAAAGGCGTTGGACCTGAATATAAATTTGAAATCTGTCGCTCCACTTCCAAAAGTTCAATACATCTCCTCTGAGGCGAGCGCCCAATTGATTTGCGACAAGTGCCACGCGGGGCAGATGATCGAGTATGAACGGAAGGTGGCCTCACGAGGGAAGGAGATTATCCTTGCCGGAAGAAGGTGCGAGAGATGCGGCTTTACCCAACTTGACAGCGATGACGACATCTGGTCTGCAGTGGGATTGTAGGGTCTGGTCGCTCATCCGTTTCTAGTTCTTCGCCTCCATCCGCAAAGAAAAATCCGTGCATGAACAATCATATCAGCCGTTTACGAAGGAGATTCAGCCTAGTCCTCTTCACCTCGAGACCAATCCGGAGCGGTTACTTCCGCATTTCCTTAGACGCGACGCGATTGTACCCCTGAATGAAATTGATGGCGAATCGGTCAGCGTGCTTTTCGGTTCCTCTGTGCTCCCCAGCGAATGACCTGAGATGGTGATAGAATTCATGCAGGATCGTAAAGGGGTCGTAAAGGTACTCCCTATTTGCCGCGAGTATCTCCTTCTTCTCTCCTGAGTAGACAGCACGGACGCCCTTGGTGCGACCCTTGAACACCCCTACCCCAAGCTTCGGTTCACCGACTTCAAACTGTTTGCTGAGCAAACTGATGGCCTTCTCAGGCTCCGCATTGAGAATGGTCGCGACCACCAAAGCCTTGAAATCGTCATCTGGTTCTTCTGACAACCCTGAAGACTACTTCACTTCGTCAAGGGTGAACGTGAACCTTGCCCCAGGAAATTCTCCAGTACCTACCTTCTCCCAGTTCACCTTGTACGCCTTCGTGACCTGTGCGCCGATGATCTTGATCTCATGAGGCAGCTCTTTGAAGAGCTTCTCCACTTTCGCCGTGTCCTTCGTGAAGAGCAGGCTCCTTCTCCTCTTCATCAGGTACTTCACGGCCACCTTCGAGTGCTCATTACCCTCAACTGGAATCTGTTCGGAGCCGATGTCGATGGTAAAGGCCCTCTTAGCCAACCCGAACTCCGAGCCTCCAGATACCTAATTAAGCGCTTGGAATATGAACACACTACCTCCATTCGCCGCTGAAACCATCGCTTCATTGAATTTCCTAGACAGATCGTCTGAGTTCATAGTTCATATCCCGCATTGATTGCAACGAGCCCTGCAACGGAAGAGCAGCTGAGGCGATTGTCAAGGTTCGCGCAGGTCTACGAGTTGATCAAGATCCCCGAGAGGGATCTCGATGCCGTCCTTCCGACGATGGAGCTGATGCTCCTCCACTCTTGGCCTTCGATCATTACAGAAGATAGAGTCGGGAAGATGAAGAACCTGAGATTCATCCAATCAGCCCTTGCAGGCGTGAACCACATCCCCTTCCATCTGCTTGATGACGACGTTACAGTCTGTAGTAACGCGGGCGCGTACTCGGACGAAGTCGGGGAGTACGCGTGGGCCCTCGCCCTGGCTGCAGCGAAGAACGTAGTCAGATTCGATTCAGCCCTGAGGTCTAGAACTTGGGTTGACAAGCCTCCCCTCGAGATTGGAAAGGAAGTGATGATCCTGAAGGGGAAGGTCGTCGGGATTCTGGGTTATGGAGGGATTGGCAGGTCCATTGCGAGGGTCGCGCGGACCCTAGGGATGCGGGTCTTGGCCTTCTCAAGAAAGCCAGTCCGCGAGAAGGACGTCCGTTCATTCCATGGGAAGGGCGGGTTGGATAGGTTGCTATCGTCTAGTGACCTTATCTTCTCGACTCTCCCGCTGAGCAAGAGCACGGACCGTTTGATCGGGAGCGAGGAGTTGTCAATGATGAAGAGTAACGCGATACTGGTCAATATCGGCCGTGCGGAGGTCATGGACCAGGCTTCACTGTACGACCATCTTACGAAGAATCTTGGCTTCGTCTATGCCACAGATGTCTGGTGGCTGAAGAACGGGAAGGAGGAGCTCCCTCCGGCCTATCCGTTCCCGAGCCTTCCAAACTTCATAGGAACGCCTCACGCCTCCGGCCCGAGTGCCGCCCTCACGGGCAAACCGATGGAAATGGCTGTGGCAAACACGTTGAGATTTCTGAAGGGCCAAAAGCCCAAGAATATCGTAATAAGATCCGAGTATCTGTGACTCATCCAGCACTCGGAACATGTGTCCATACGTTCAAGACATTCCAGACGGCAGAGGGGGACTCGGGTGAAGCTGATGCAGAGTTTAGTCCAATA
>JACPTA010000037.1 GCA_016193005.1 Nitrososphaerota archaeon
AGCAGAAGGAAAAGTTCCTTCCCAAGCTCGTAAATGGAGAACTCTTGGGGAGCTACGGCCTCACTGAGCCGGGGGCCGGTTCTGACGCGGCCGCGGTTATGACGAAAGCTGAGAAGACCGGCGACTCCTACAGGATCAACGGCTCGAAGATATGGATCTCCCAAGGTCTTGTGGCCGCTCTGGTTGTCCTCTTCACTCGAACCGGAACGGTGGAGGATGGTGCTGCAGGTATGACGACTTTCATCGTCGAGAAGGGGACGCCCGGGTTCAAGGTCGGAGGGAAGCTTGAGATTATGGGAGTGAGGGGAACGGGGACTGCTGAGTTGGTATTCACCGACTGTGTCGTGCCGAGCACCAACATGGTTGGTTCCCTCGGAGATGGCTTCTTGATAGCGATGGCGGTCTTGAATCAGGGAAGGATTGGCACTGCGGCAGGGGCTGTCGGGGTGGCGGAGGCGGCCCTCGAGGCGTCCGTTTCCTATGCAAAAAAGAGAGTGATTTTCAACAGACCCCTCGCGAAGTTGGAGGCGATTCGATTCCTGATTGCCGAGATAGCTACGAAGGTCAGTGCGGCGAAGCTCCTTACCTACAGGGCCGCTCAGCTAAGAGACAGGAACGAGGAGTTCCTGAAGGAAGCTTCCATGGCGAAACTCTTCTCGACAGAGACTGCGGTCTGGACTTGCGAGAGGGCGATCCAGATCCACGGAGGGTACGGTGTCAGCAAGCTCATGCCTCTCGAGAGATACCTGAGGGATGCAAAGATACTCGACATCGTGGAGGGGGCCTCGGAAGTGCAAAAGTGGATACTCTCCCGCGAGATCTTCGGGGATTAGCGATAGAATGAGGAACGTTGCGATAGTCGGGATCGGCCACTCTCGCTTCGGGAAGAGAAGCGATGTCAACGTGGCTGAACTGGCATTCGAGTCAATCAAGCAGGCGATTGAGGACGCCAAGATCGACAAGAAGCAAATCCAGAATGTGACGCTCGGAAGCGCCGGAGGATGGTACGAGGAGTCCCTCCCCGCTGTGATAATCAACGAATACGCTGGTTTCGAGAATGTCGGCACGATGAGAGTCGAAGCCGCCTGCGCGAGCGGGAGTGCCGCCGTGAGGAGCGCCTATCTGAGCGTCGCCAGCGGAGAGGCCGACATCACGCTCGCCATCGGGGTCGAGAAGATGACGGAGGTCGACACGCTGACCTCCGTGGAGCTGATGGGGAGGGCGGGCTCGTACCTCTGGGAGTTTGAAAACTACGGGATGACCTTCCCGGCTTACTATGCGCTCTACGCCGTGTCGCACATGAACAAGTTCGGCACGACGGAAGAGGACCTGGCGCGAGTGGCGGTCAAGGCACACCACTACGCCTCACTCAACCCACTCGCCCACTTCCAGAAGGAGATAACGATTGAGAAGGCGCTCAACTCGCAGGTGGTCGCTTGGCCACTGAAGTTGTACGACGCCTGTCCGATCTCTGACGGCTCGGCGGCTGTGGTGCTCGCGAGCGAGGACGTCGCACGGAAGATGACCGACACTCCCATATGGATTAGGGGCATCGGCCTCTCCTCTGACTCGGCAAATCTTAGCAAGAGGGGAGAGTACCTGGGGCTTGAGGCCACGGTCCAATCTTCTAGGAGGGCCTACTCGTTGGCGAGGACGTCGCCGGGAGATATCGATGTCGCCACCTGCCACGACTGCTTCACGATCGCAGAGTTGATGGCATACGAGGACCTTGGTCTCTGCGAGAAGGGGCAGGGCGCAAAGCTGGTGCGAGAAGGGCAGACGGAGATAGGGGGGAAGATAGCTGTCAATCCCGACGGCGGGCTAAAGGCGAAGGGGCACCCAATCGGTGCCACCGGGGTCTCCATGATGGTCGAGATATCAAAGCAGCTGAGGCATGAGGCAGGGAAGAGGCAGGCGCCCATAAAGAATGGGATAGGGTTAGTTCACAATGTTGGAGGGACCGGCCACTACTGTTACGTCACTGTCCTCTCGAGGTCGCTCTGACCTTGTCGAACGAAGACTCTCTGCCGTCTCGCAGGACCCTCAGCCTTCGGTTCAACATCGCGATCTCCAAGACAAAGGAGTTCTGGGCGGCGCTCAGGGAGGGAAAGCTGATCACGACGAAGTGCACATCGTGCGGAAAGGTCACCTTCCCGCCCCAGGCCGACTGCCCAAACTGCATGAGCAGTGGGCACGAGTGGATTGACCTCGGTACAGATGCAGTTCTTGTCACCTTTACGAACGTGCAGATCACCCCAACGAGCTTCGTGAACCACGATCCGTACATCGTTGGTATCGGAAGACTGGCAGACGGCCCCAACGTCCTCGCATGGGTTGAGGGGGCGACTGTCGAGCAGCTCAGACCAGGGGACAGGCTCAGGCTGGAGGCCAGAGTTAGCCCAGAAGGCAACCCCTACTACGTCTTCGTGAAGAATTGAATATTCTAGAACTCCATCTGTGTTGATCTTATCACGTCAGCTATCTTGATGAACCTGTCCTTGTAGAAGAGAATCTTGGTTATGGAGCCCTTGAACTTCAGCATTCCCTTGAGGACCGCCGATTGGAGGTCAACCTCCCCCTTCGCAACCTTGGTCCAATTGTCGTATTCCCCCTCAAACGTGAACTCTGACTGAGTTGCAGGGTCGACCTTGTTGACGCTCGTCATGCCCTCTTCGACCTTGATCAGGAAGCTCGCGCTCTGGTCGGTGGCTGTCAGGAGTATGGTGGTCTTGATTCCTTTTGTATTCTGTTGCCAGGTCGGATCTTCCAGCAACCTCCTCTCAACCTCCTTGAAGAATTCCTCAGTGAAGTACCTCATCTCTGCCCAGACTGCCCCCGGCGAGTCTTTTGAGTTTGCTGATTGAGCCAGAGGAGGAGAGTGCATGCACCCTGAAACCGCCCAGGTGGAGTTGTGGGACTTCCTCCCGCAGCCCCTTGAAGGAGGCGCTGTCGGCCCTCAGGATGACGCCATTATTCAGCCAGACCACGGCGGTCTTGGATAGGGCCGGATATCTTTTGAAGAGGAGGCGCGTGAACTCTTCCCTGATCTCGGACGAAGGCTCTGACCCGAGAGTGAACAAGACGTACCTCTTCCGCTTTTTCCCGACCCTTCCCATCTAGCTGCTCCTCTCCAGTAGCTGGCCATAGAATCTGGTGACGTCTCCACGAATCATGAACTGCCTCGGCTTGACACGAACCCTGATGGGGTCACTAGCGGAAAGGGCGAGCCTTCCCATCACCAGGTCTTGCTTGCTGAATCGGAGGAAGAGGGCGGAGTGCTCGTCGATTGCTGAATCGAGTCCTTGCAGCAGAGCGTGAAGGTTGTCCCTTCCCAGCCGGTCGGCGATGACGCTGAATGCTATCCAGGCCTCCTCTCCCGTCAGGTGGTACCTCAGGTGTATCACCTCATTGCCAAAGTGACCATCCAGTCTCTCCCTGTGCGGTTCACCTGAAATCTTGAGCTCGCTCGCGATGGCGCCGGCCACCTTGCCCTCGTCCTCTGTCGCGTGTATGAAGCACGATACCTCCAATGACTGGATTGGATGCTTCAGGATTTTTCGTCATCGCTTCGACAAACAGAGAACTAAAACTTATTGTTGACACTTCAATCCATATTAATCAGTCAGCCTTGGTTTCCTGTAATGATAAGCTAGGTAGAGGAGTGAACCTGCTAGACCTATCATGGCCAGATTGAGATGGCCGATAGAAATGGCGAGGTTGTACGGTGTAATAAATGGTCGATAGAGTAACACTTGAGTCAGATGGTTATACAGAGGTAACATGGAGAGACTTCCGGACAGGATCAGTAGCGCGTTCATTCGATTCGAACCAAGGTGCCTCCAGAATGCAATAGCATATGTCCAGATTGAGAATGCGAGTAGCTCGATGAGAAAGGAAAGGCCGAACGAGATCCAAGAGAGCGAAAAGAGATACCCTGTAAAACCTTCTCGATACGACGCCAAAGTTGTCCCTACAATCGGAAGCAGGTACCAGAGGAGTGTACGAAAACTCTGCTTAACCTTGATCAAGGTCTCACATGCAAAAGACGCCAAGAAGAAGATCGGCATGTTCCCTGTGATGTGGGTGTAACTAGCGTGGTAGGTGAATGGTACCAGCTTTCCATAACCGAACGGGGCCAGATCGGGAATTGCGCTGACTTCGAAGCCCGTTCCGACAAAGGCGTAGGCCCATGAATTAGCCAGGATAATTGAGAGTGTTATGAAAGGATAGCTTCGGAGATCAACCAAGCCGAGTCCTTTGAGAATGAGTCCGAAGCTGAGCAACAGAGTTGCCAGGAAAGCTAGGGAGGCATATGATGAAGTAAGGGACCGGGTATTCGCGATAGGGACACCGCTCGGAGTTGTAAATCTGTCTGTGCTAGCCACGCTCAGCCTTCCAAATGATGTATCGGCAAAAAACCTGGAGACGACGTTAAATTGTAAGTCTCTGCTGCCAGCGGCATGGATAGGCTGGGTGAAGTCCCAAACTTCGCTTTCCAGTGACCATTGATTTGAAAGATTCGAGACCCGAACAAAAACAGTTTGGTTTGGCTCTATTTCGTTAAGCACTCGGACGAGATAACCTTGGGAAGTTGGGGAAGCAGCTACGCTCGTATTGCTGGTGATCTTGGCTGAACCAAAGTTGAGGGGAGAGTTATGTGTCGTTCCTATGCTGAAAGATGCATTGCTAATTGTCCAGTCAGAGGCATTCGTAATCCACAGGTCCGATACGATGTCTGTGTTCTTGATTCCCGAAGCATAATATTGATAGCTGTATCCGGAAAACACAATAATGCCGAGGAAAATTACTAATGCAGTTACCTTCCGCATCATTTTTTCGTTAATGAAGATCAAACTCCCGCTTGACGAACACAGCCACAAAGACTGTCACGGTACTAGTATAAGTGGTTCAGCTGGTCCCCACATGTGGCCGACCCATTGGATATTGATGGCGTATGTCCCGCCGGGATCCAGAGATTTTCAGGTCAACGGCAGTGTTTGCGATGAAAATTTTCCTCTTGTCCCTAACTAGAAGAAGTATTCATCCCATCAAACAGGAATAGGCCAAAGATAAGGCCTCGCTCCGATTGGGCAGTTTCCGTTGTCAGCAGCACTCTAAAGAACTTAAATGATACTATCGAGAAACTGTTCGAATTTCGAGGTGGCCGTGGCTGAAAGATAGTCTGCTCATCCTAGGAATCGAGAGTACCGCTCACACTTTTTCCGCGTCCGTCGCCTCGGAGAAAGGGATAGTCTCGGACATTCGCGATACCTACTCTCCGCCCGAGGGAAGTGGCATACATCCGGTCGAAGCTTCGAGGCATCATGCCCTCGTCGCGGCTAAGGTGGTCGAGCGGGCGATGCGCGAGGCAGGGTTGACCATCGAGGACCTCGACGGGATTGCCTATTCGATGGGACCAGGGCTGGGCCCATGCCTGCGGGTTGGCGGTGTAGTTGCACGCACCCTTGCGCTCAAGCACAATAAGCCCTTGATTCCCGTCAATCATGCCATCGGACACATCGAGCTTGGCTGTCTGCTCACGCGGGCGAAGGACCCCCTCGTCCTCTTGATATCCGGAGGGCACACGATGGTCGTTGCCTTCGCCGGAGGGATGTGGAGAGTCCTCGGCGAGACACTGGACCTGACGCTGGGACAGTTATTGGATCAGGTCGGGAGATACGCGGGTTTCGCGTCTCCCTGCGGAATGAGAATTGAGGAGGCTGCGAGACGCTCCAGACATTACCTTGAACTCCCGTACACAATGAAGGGGAATGATGTCTCCTTCTCGGGTATTCTCACGTCTGCGAAGAGGCTCATCGACACTGGCAAGAAGTTCGACGATGTCTGCTTCTCCGTTCAGGAAACAGCGTTCGCCGTCACTGCGGAGGTCACGGAAAGGGCACTGGCATTCACGGCCAAGAAAGAGCTGATGGCGGTTGGTGGAGTCGCGGCGAACAGGCGGCTCGCTGAGATGCTGACGACGATGGCAAAGAGACACTCTGCCTCTGTCAGGATCGTTCCGATACGCTTCAGCGGTGACTGTGGCGCGCAGATTGCATGGACTGGTCTCCTCTCCCTAAGAGCCGGGATAACGATTCCCGTGGAGGATAGTATCATCCGCCAATCGTGGCGGCTCGACTCTGTCCACGCGTCGTGGAGGGACGGTGCGGGCTAGGTGCTGCGCGGAATGAAGCTGATCTACAGGGGGGCCGAGGCGGACCTTCTCCTGGGAGCATGGGCGGGAGAGAAGGCAATCCACAAGGTCCGCAAGCCGCTCCCGTACAGACTTGAAGCGTTGGACAGAGCAATTCGTTCGCACAGAACTCTCCACGAGGCCAACATGATTCACAGCGCCAGGTCAGCTGGGGTTCGAACTCCTTACCTCTACTTCGTAAACCCGACAAGCGCCCTCATTGTGATGGAGTACATCGAGGGGGAGAGGATGAAGACGGTCCTCGAGCTCGCTCCAGACGACATCGTGATCAGTCTCTGCAGGAGGTTCGGAGAGGATGTCGCTGCCATGCACACCGCTGGCATAATGCACGGGGACATCACAACCTCGAACGTCATCGTGCGAGACAGCGAACTCGTCTTCATCGATTTTGGTCTGTCCCTTCATTCAGCGAAGCTTGAGGACCACGCCGTGGATTTGAGGCTCATCAAGGAGACTCTGAATGGTGCGCACTCAAGAATAGCCTCAGTGGCCTTCGGAGCCCTGTTGGACGGGTACAAGGTCAAGGTCGGTGAGGCGAGACTGGATGCAACGAAGAGGAAGCTTTCCGAGATTGAGGGAAGGGGGAGGTATGCAAAGGTCGAGTAGGTTCGTCGCCTTCGCAACCTCGAATGAACACAAGTCCAGAGAGGCAGAGAGGGTCCTCTCTGAGTTCGGAATCTCACTGGAGCGCCTACCCGGCAAGGGTACGGAGATTCAGGCTGACGACCTATCCTCCATCGCTCTCTTCGCAGCGAAGGAAGCCTCACGACGCTACCTCAAGCCTGTTATCGTGGAGGACGCGGGTCTCTTCATCGACGAGCTGAACGGATTTCCCGGTCCGTACTCCTCGTACATCTACAGGACTTTGGGTCTTGAGAAGTTCCTTCAGTTGCTCACATCTCTGAGGTCGAGGTCTGCCGTCTTCAGGAGCTCCGTATCCTACTGCGCTCCCAACGTAGAACCGTTGGTCTTTGAAGGCGTCTCGAAAGGCAGCATTGGCTCAAGGGCCTCGGGAACCTACGGCTTCGGATTCGACCCTGTCTTCAAACCCGAAGGTTACGAATCCACGTTTGCCGAGATGACCCTGGAGCAGAAGAACAGGTTATCTCACAGGGGAGACTCACTGAGAAAGTTCGCACGGTGGTTCCTCCAAAACGAATAATCTATCAGATATGGTTTTAAACTCCTCGCATACGGGAGTATTTCTTGGCAAGGATACACTCCCACAGACATGGGAAGAGTCACCAGACGCGACCGACCAGCAAGAGACCTCCGAGCTGGCTGACTTACAGCGCGGATGAAGTGACCGCTCTCGTGATTAAGCTTGCGAAGGAAGGGGTGACACCGAGCCTAATTGGCGAAAGGCTCCGTGACGAATACGGGATTCCGCTCATAAAGCCCATCACTGGGAAATCAATCTCAAAGATACTTGCGGAGAACAAGATATTTCCCGCCCTCCCCCCCGACCTGCAGAATCTGCTCGACAGGAGCGTGCGCGTCCAAAAACATCTCGGGGCATTCAAGGCAGACAGGAGGAACGTCCGTTCGTTGGAACTCATTGAGGCGAAGATCTACAGGCTCGCGAATTACTACAAGAGGTTAGGAGCAATCCCAAGCGACTTCAAGTACAAGACTGTGGTAGCCCAACTTGCGTAGTGATCCTACGCCCTGAGATAATTCCGTAATGCCAGACGTCGAACCTGTCCTCTCGAGGTCCGAGGAGCTTGCTAGACTGCTGATGAAGGTGGCTAGGGCAGGAAATAGGATCATCGTAGTAACTCACATCGATGCGGATGGCCTCTCGAGTGGAGCGATAGCGTTCAGGTCTCTCGTCAGGGCAGGTGCCACGGTTTCTCTCCGGGCAGTCACCGACATGGATCGGAGGGTCATCAGCGAGCTCAAGTCAGAAAAGTTCGACTACTATCTCTTCACGGACCTCGGTTCTGGCCTCATTCCGGAGCTCTCGTCCGCCCT
>JACPTA010000075.1 GCA_016193005.1 Nitrososphaerota archaeon
GCCTTCTGAATTGCGATTGCGCAGCGGACGGCTTCGTAGGCACTGTCAAACGTAACCAAGAACGCGTCACCAATCGTCTTCACCTCATGCCCACCATGGACCGGAAAGATTGACCTGAGCAGGCGCCTGTGCTCCTCGAGCAGCTGCAGTGCCCCCGCTTCATTCAAGTGAGTCAAGGCCGTGTAGCCCACCATGTCCGTGAACATGATCGCAGCCAGTCTCCTGCCCTCCTCCTTCATTTCCGTAGCCGTCTTCTCCCGTTCCTCTTCGAATCGAATTCCGTTCTCTGTAACAGTGTAGGGTACCCATGCTGTGCTGTGCTTTGCGCCCTTCAGTGAAAACACCCTGAAGTACCTCTGGAGCCCCTGTTCGCTGTCCACTATCTTCATCTCAAAGACTCCGTCGAAGATGTAGCGGAAGAAGTTCAGGAACGCTGGGTTTGGAATGCCTTCCTCCATAATCAGGACTCCTGTCCCTGTCTGGCGCACGCGAGATGCGATGATCTGCATCACCCGCTGGCCTTGGGCAGGCGCTACATTCATCACCAGACTGGTAACGCTATCCATCACCAACCTGACTTTCTGAAAGCTCTTCCGGGCTTTCTCCACAGCGACACATACCTGGTTCAGATTGTCTGGACTGGCTGCAAATTTTGAGACGGGCTTCGTCCCGCTCCTCTGCGAGTAGCAATCAACGACAGCAATCTGCCCTTGGTCCAAGAAAGGTTTGACGCCAAACCCGAAGCCCTCCATACTCTTCATTGCGAAATCGGGCGCTTCGTCCGCCATCACGTAAACCGAAGGAATCCCTTCTCGAAGGCCATCCCAGACGAATTGCTTCGCGAAGCTTGATTTCCCCGCACCCGTGGGCCCAACGAGCAGCCAGACACCGTTATCCACCTGGCTCTGGACAATCTTCGAGGCTCCCGGGAAGGACTCTAGCAGCTTCAGCTCGCCTCTTTCTCGGGCGATGACTTGACTATAAAATAGTACGTGGTATAGCTGTACCAGAACAGGACTATGGACGCGACAATCATGGCAGATTGCCTGATTACGATCCCGAGTGGTAGTGCCGCACCAATCAGCGATACAAGAGGCTGCAGAACTCCGTAGACATCGAGGAACTCTACCGTCGCCGAAACGGCGAAAGCGAGGCCTACTATCAGTAGCAGCTTGTGCTGCTGGATTGGGGCAAGACGGTAGCCGAGAAAGAGGAATATCGAGAAGCCCAGACTTAGAAAAAGCGTCGTTCCTGCGTAGAGTCCTACCAAGGATTGCAACGGGTCCATTCATCGATTGCCAGCTCCCGATTACTTATAAAATTGAGCTAACGGTTGCACCAGCCAGCTCCTCGTGGTCCGATTCTGACAATCGTGAACAGGAAAGGAGATAATCCCCCGATTCATGACGCCCTGACCGGAAATGAAAGTCGGGCTCAGTACTTGGTCGCTCCTCAAGCTTGAACTCATTCGGTCGATAGGACTTGCCTGCGAATCTGGACTTCAGTGCATCGAGCTATGGGGAGAGCCACCTCACGCCTATCCTGGTCGTACGAACGTCGCAGCGGTGAGGGATGCTCTATCGCAGTATGACGTTGAGGTCTCCGTTCATGGGCCGTTCCACGACCTGAATCCTGGTTCTGTCTATCGGCCACTTTCGGAATCCGTCTCAAGGACGCTGAAAGAATTCGTTCGATTTGCAGAGAAGATTGACGCGACGACAATTACTTTTCACTCCGGCCACGCGTTCACGGAGGAGCTGGTCGACGAGTCTATACGAGGAGCAGTCCACGTTCTCAGGGGATTGGTAAAGGAGGCAGGAGGTAGTGTGAGAATCAACGTCGAGAACGAGATCCTCAACGACTCTGGATTCGCTTTCTATCTTGGAAGCAAGAGTAGATGGTTAGACCTTATACTTTCTCGAGTTCCGGAACTCGGCGTCACGCTGGACACGGGACATTCAAACGTAAACGAAGAGGATCCCGTCCGATTCCTGAAGAGGTACGGAAGACGGGTTAGTCATGTCCACCTCAACAACAACCATGGTCGGGCAGATGAGCACAATGTCTTGGGTGACGGAACCTTCGATGTAGGGAAATTTCTGAAGACGGCGCGAGAGGTGAACGGAATATGCGTGAACTTGGAGCTGAACCCGCAAAAGTACTCGCCGAAGCATGTGCTTTCGGAGGCTAGGTCTCTACTAAGGGGCTGACTTCTACCCTTCTCCTCATCATCTGGGACAGTTCCCTTCGACGCGATCGGTATATTGTGGCTAGTTCTCTCCGACCGTCGAGCGTCACGCTTAAGTATCAATTTCGCGATTGAGAACCTTGGATGAAGTTCGGGAGTCAGGAAGGGAGCCCCATCACCAAGATGCTTGAGAGGGTGCCTATCTTCTCTGGCCTGACCCAAAAGGAGCTGAGGAGCATTGCCTCGTCCTCAAAAGAAAAGAAGTTTCAGGCAGGACAGACCATGGTGAGTGAGGGGGAGTCAGGTGTCGGCTTCTTCCTTATCATCGAAGGACGGGCCGAGGTCCGCCGCGGTGGCAATCTACTGTCGAGGCTGGAGCAGGGGCAGTTCTTCGGAGAGATGACGCTTCTCGATGAGCAGCCCAGATCAGCCGATGTCGTGGCGGTGGAGCCGACTAGGTGTCTCATCTTCACCGTATGGGATTTCCACGGAATGATCCGGACTTACCCGAAGATGGCGCGCGAGATCATGAAGGAGATGGCCCGCCGTCTGCGCCTGACCAACAAAGCATTTAGCTGATGATCGTTTCGCGCTGTCGGCAACTGAGGGTCAGACCAAAATCGTGGGGCGAGCGAAACTTCGCTCTTCGTGACTCAGGTTACTCGTAGTTCGTCGAGGAGCTTCTGGATGCTGGCCAGAGGGGTTCCGTCCTTGTGGGCAATCTCTTGGGCCGCTGGGTTGTTCTTTCTGTATGTGGGCATCCGCTGGCTGATTCTCTCCTCGTATGTCGGTATGTGCTCGTTCTGGTAGAAGACTCCTATCGGAGTGTGGTCGCCGAACTCGAATGACTTTACAATCGCCTGCTTGATCTTCTCTTCCATCTCCTGCTCATCTGCTCCGTGAACCACTCCGTCGTAGCCTTCCTGCTCCAGCTTGTAGGTTCTCGGCATTGGCTTGCCGGCGGCATCGAGCAGGTCCTCGCCTGACCAGTACTCCTTCGTCAGGATATCGTTGTAGGTGGGGCAAGGTTGGAGGACGTCTATGAAGGCGAAGCCCTTGTGCTGGACCCCTTTCCTGATCAGGTCCTTGAGGTGTCTCACGTCATAGGCATACCCTCTGGCGACGAATGTGTAACCTGCCGCGAGGGCTAGCATGAGCGGGTTGACGCCCTGGTTGATGTTCGGCTTTGGCAGGGACTTCGTCTTCATCCCCAGCTTGAGGGTTGGTGAGGCCTGACCCTTGGTGAGACCGTAGACCCCGTTGTCGAAGACGACGTAGGTCATGTCGACGTTCCTCCTTCCCGAGTTGACGAAGTGTCCAGCTCCTATCCCCATGCCGTCGCCGTCTCCACCGCACACAATGACCTCTAGGTCGGGGTTGGCGAGCTTGATTCCCGTAGCGAACGGGAGCGACCTTCCATGGAGCGTGTGCACTCCATACGTCCTGACGAAGTGAGGGGTCTTTCCGGAGCAACCTATCCCCGACACGACCGTCACCCTGTGGGGCTCGATGTTCATCTCAGCTAACGCCATCTGGACGGCGCTCAGGATGCCAAAGTCCCCGCAGCCGGGGCACCAGTCGTTGTGCACGTCGGTCTTGAGGTCTGTGAGCTTAAGCGCCATTTGACAAAACCACTCTCTTGGGAGCCTTGCCCTGCTTTATGCTCTTTACAGCGTTATAGACCTCTTCGCATGACATCGGCCTCCCGTTGTACTTGACCACGTACTGCTCGATTGGCACGCAGGTCTTCTCCCTGATGAGGCCTCCGAGCTGTCCCGAGTAATTCATCTCGATATCGACTATCTTCTTGGCGCGTGAGAGAACCTGCTTCACATATTGGGTTGGGAACGGGTTCATCAGCCTGACCTGCAGGAAGTTGATCTTGATTCCGTCCTGCTTCAGCCATTCCATCGCGTCGAGGATCGCTCCCTTGGTCGAGCCCCAGCTCACGACTGTGATGTCAGCATCAGTTGGACCGAAGAAGTGGACCTTCTCCTCCAATGGAATCTCCCTGTCGGCCAGCTCGAGCTTGTTCATCCTCTTCTCCATCATCATGATTCTGTTCTTGGGGTCTTCCGTGATGTGGCCGTGCTCGTCGTGCTCGTCCCCCGTCGTCCAGTGGATTCCTCCCTTCGTTCCGAGGGCCGGTCTTGGTGAGATCCCGCTCTCCGTGAACTTGAAGCGTTCGTAGTCGCCACCGTCAGCGTTCGGCATTTCCCCCTTGTAGAGTAAGCCCCTTTCAATCTTCGCCTTGTTGGGGTCGAACATCAAGTAGGTCTGGTCGGAATTGGCGAGCGCCTTGTCGATGAGGTGGACGACTGCAGTCTGGTATCTTTCGGCATAGTTGAACGCCTTCGTGACATCGTAGAACGTCTCTTCCAGGTCCCCGCTCGCGAGGACGAATCTGGGGGACTCGCCGTGACCGATGTGAAGCGCGAACTGCAGATCTCCCTGCTCGTGCCTCGTTGGCAGGCCCGTGCTCGGACCCCCTCTCTGGTAGAGAGTCACCACGACGGGGACCTCGTTGATTCCCGCCCATCCAAGACCCTCGGCCATGAGGCAGAATCCTGGGCCCGAAGTCGAAGTCGCCGACCTCACCCCGGCGAGCCCTCCCCCGACGGCCATAGTGATGGCTGCAATCTCGTCCTCGCTCTGGAGGACGACCACGGAGCCCTTTTGCATCTCCTGCATCGTCTTCATCTCTCCGTCTATCACTCCATCAAGGTCAAGGGACTCGTGAGCCTCGAGGTACTCGCTCTCGTCGCTTGCAGGCGTGATAGGGTAGTAGGTCTGCAATCTGCATCCGGAGAGGATCTTTGCTATTCCCACGGTGTTGCTACCCCTGAGGAACATCCTCTTTTCATTCGTTGGGACGGGTTGGAGTTTGATCCCGAAACCGCCGTTGTACTTTTCTCTGACGTAATCGTAAGCGGCTGATACCGCCGCGATGTTAATCTCGACGACCTTCGGCTTCGCCTTGAACTGATTCTTGAGCGCCTCGTTCACCTTCTCTTGGCTGTAGTCGAGGAGCGCGAATGAGGCCGCGACGGCCATTACGTTGAGCATCCTCGTGAGAGAGCTGAGAGAGGGATCGCCAAACTTCTCTCCGACCTTCTTCAGTATGTCCATGTAAGGGATGGCGTAGACGTGGACTCCCTTCCTCCTCGCAACTTCCAGGACATCGTTGATTGTCTTTCCAAGGCCGTTCTTTGAGAGCTCTGCCTCAAGATATTTCCTCACGTTTTTCTCCAAGGTGGGGATGTTGTCTATGCTGTTCCCGCCAAGGTTGGGGTCGTAAACTATAGCGCCATCCTTTCTCACTTCCCAAGCGTGCCTTGCGATTGTCTCGTCATCGAAAGTGGCGAGCATGTCTACGGTGTCGACGTGGGAGTGGACGGGCTGCTTGCTGAGTCTCACTTGGAAGTAGCTATGCTCTCCCTTGATGTTGGAGTAGTACTCCCTCTTGCCGTACACCCAGAGCCCTCCTTGGGCCGCCGCTTTGGCGAAGATGTTGGCTGAGGTGTCGACTCCGCTTCCTTGAACACCGCCGATCATCCAGGAGAGGTCAGTCCTGTTCATCCTAAAGCGAGAATTAGGGCATGACGAAAGTTATAAGAGTATAGTATATATAGTATATAGATATACGTATTTTACATGACTGAGTCGAGGAAGGTCCAGAAGGTCGGGTACTCAACGCTGACGGTTTCAATACCCGCAGATTATGCGAGGGAGCTTGAGCTGAACGAGGGGGATACGGTTCTCTTCAGAGAGGAGACCGACGGGACGCTAAAACTCATCCCAGCGGCGAAGGGCGGTAGGACTACGAGGGCCTCCATCAAGGCGGATTTGGTGGAGAGCGAGGAGCTACTGACGAGGGTCATCGTCAGCTGTTACGTCCTCGGCTATGACACGATCGAACTCGCTTCGAAGAACGGCATCAGGTCGTCCCACCTCGGCGTCGCGACGAAGACTATGAGGAGGCTGAGGGGCGTCGAGATTGTGGAGTCTTCGCAGAACAGAGTGCGCGCACAGAGCTTCATCGACCCGACCAAGTTCCCAGTCGACTCTCTGATCAAGCGTCTGCAGCTGCTGGTGTCGCGGACCATGGAGCATTCCCTTCAGGCTCTCCAGAAGGGAGGCCCTGCACTCCTGAACGATGTGCGCAGGATTCAGGACGAACTCGATGAACTCTACTGGCTGATCGTCAGACAACTTCTGGTCGCACTTAACAACAGGGAGGTAGCCTCGAAGATTGGGCTCGAATCGCCGCTTCACGCCTCCGGGGACAGAGTCTCAGCGAAGACAATTGAGGAGATTGGGAGGATCATGGTAGAACTGACAGAGGAGATAGTGCGCCTGAGAGAGATTGGGGTGAAGATTGAGGAGGAGGTGCCCTCAAGAATCGAAGCTCTCGCGAGGAAGGCTCAGGACTCGTTTAACTCCACGATAGAGGGACTGCTCTCGTCTGACATACGCACGATTGAGAAGGCGACGAGGTTGGTGAGCGAGACGATCGCGATGGAGAGGGAGACCATGCAGCAGCTCGAGTCGGCGGAACGGGCATTCTCAAGGACGATAATCTCGGACTTGGGGCAGGTGGCTAGGTACTGCAACATCATCATAGAGATTGCGCTCAACAGGCTGCTGCGCAAGACGAGTAGAATCTGCGTGATTCAGAGCCAGTAGATTGGTAAAACGGTCGACGTATAGCGAGGAGTCCAAGGTCGAAAGCATCACTCGATGCGGAAGCATGTGGTCGATGCTACGCCCTGGTATTTGTAGACTCGAAAGCCTTTTGAGAACATCTCGCGGTCATTGGAATCGCGGGAGTCGCCCAGAGTCA
>JACPTA010000099.1 GCA_016193005.1 Nitrososphaerota archaeon
AGGTCCCGATGAGGAACCTGGAATACAGTACCGAGTACGTCTCACCTAGCCAGCGCTGAAGCCACATCCCTAACTACTCGATAAGGTTATCTATTAATTAAGCTTTATTGGGGCTCAGTGGCAGTTCATGTTCGGCCTCGTCGCGAGCGTCTACCTGCGAAATTCGTCAGACCTCTCGTTCTTCGATTCCCACTACGCCGCCACCGCGCTGAGTCGCGACAGAAAGATCATCTCGTTCGACAGGGCGTATGATACGGTGCCGGGATTGTCGCGCGTAAATCCGACTGAGATGTAGCACGTTCTGAGTGGCGCGCGCAAGACGCTTGCGAGAAGAGTATGCTGCCAATCTTGGTAAGACCCGCAAGCCGCTCCACTTGATTCAGCTGACACGTTCGATCAGACCATCGAAGTCCGAGTCAAAGCTCATAATCTTCGATATGCTGTTCTCCTCGACGAGGACTAGCGTAGTGGCATCCGTGAAGCTTATGGGCTTTCTCAGCTCCTTGTACTTTTCCCATGCCTTGGCGAAGTCCCTTTCACCTACTCGAAGTTTCGTAATCCTGAGCGACTCGATGATGAATTTCCCGGTGTTTATCGATACGTCCAGGTTGTGGGTTCTTGCAAGCGCCGTCGTAATCGCCTCATCGATGACATAGTCAGATGTGTATACTCTGCCATACGCGCCTTCCAGCGCCCGCTGCATCAGCCGCACACTCCTGCTGTAGTTGGCGTCGCTCTTGTTGCGGGCCGCTACAAATACACCAGTGTCGATAAAGACGCCCAAGGCTACCGACCGTATAGGTATTCGTCAACTTTCTCAGAAGCGTCTCTCACGCCCCAGTCGTCAGGCTCCGAAAGCATCTTCCACGCAGGGTCTTCTTCTAAGGGCGGCAGGGACCTCAGCCTCTGAATGAATTCTTCCTTGCGTTCAAGGGAAAAGTCCACCATAAGGCCTAACGCTTCCTGCAGGGTTATCTTCATGCCCTCTTGAACAAGGAGAGAGGCCAGAAACTTCTCCAGACTGCGCTTCTTCTCCTCCTCGATCTTGACAGTAGTAGCCATTTCCAGTCGTTCGACTGTGAGACAACTAATATACTTTTACACGAGTAGACTTGTGGCAGAGGCCTCTCCCTGAGTTCCCCCATGGACAAGGGGAGGGCGTCGGAGCTCCTCATCACCGACAGGAAGGTGTGCCTGACGTTCGTAGTGGGGGAAGGGAGGAAGCCGCTCGGGGAGAAGCTCGTGGCTTCTGATCTCAACTTCAAGAGTCTTGACTCGACAAAAGCAGCTTTGTCGAGCGACCAGCCGGCGCTCGTCGGCGTGGAGACACAACCACTCAAGGAGATGGTGCGGATCCAGAACGACTTCTCAAGGCGAAGGATGATGCTGCAGAGGAACGTCACCAACCCACAGAAGAGGGCGAAGAAGCTCAGGGAGAGGAGGGGGAGGCAGAGGAACAGGGTCAGGGACGCCCTTCACAAGCTCTCCACAAGGCAGGTCAAGGAGAACCCGTCATTCGTCTTCGAGGACCTCAAAGGAATCAGGAAGAATGGAGGAGAGAAGAAGAGGAGCAGACGCTTCAGGACCTACCTGAACAGGTGGCCATACCGGCTTTACCAGTCGATGGTGGAGTACAAATCAACGAATCGCACAATATATGTGAGCCCACGTGGGACCTCTTCAGAGCGTCCCGTCTGCGGCGGAAGGTTGGAGCACCCGGCGTGGGCTGTGAGCAGGTGTGTGAAATGTGGCGTGGACTACGACAGGGACAGGCTCGCCTCGATGGCGATTCTCTGTCGTGCGCTGCGCCTCTGCGGCCGACCGTTTGCCGTGAGTGCGGACGCCTCCTGGCAGTCGTTCAAGGATGAATACCTGTACACTCCCGCCACGCCTGAAAGTGGGAGAGCAGGTAGGACCAAGGCTGCCAACGCTCCGAATGGGGATGTATACGAAAGTACACATTTCTAGAAACGGTTACCGGGCATGCTGGGTGATAATACCTTCGTAATGGACGTGATGCAGCGAACACCGATTCGATGAACGGCAATGCAAAGCCCCCCTAAGGGACTCCAATGCATCTGGTGGAGCGGTGGTAATGTATCCCAAATCCAGTCGAGACAGATGAAGGTGAGCGCCGCAAATAGGTTGGGCTCGCGAAGGCTTCTCGACTACGAATCTCTCCTTCGGGTTACGTCAGGCCAACTTTCTCCTTAATTGCTCTAACGTCCGTTTCAAGTCTGGAAAAACGCTGTTCCATCCATTCCTTTAGGTCCGTTCTGAGATTTCTTATCTCGGTTATCGTCTCGTCCTGCTTGAGAAGAATGCCCTTAATGCCGTCCTTCGTTTCTTCGGTGTTCCCCTTTATCTCTTTGATGTCTCCCTTCATTTCCTTGATGTCTCCCTTCATTTCCTTGATATCGTCTCGCACTTCCACACCAGTGGTAGCGATCTTTGCCAGCTGCTGGACGCCGAATTGCCCCCTGAACGCCTCTATCCGCATGACCGTACCTGCATATCTCTCTGGCTTTACCGCAGAGACGCGGGCCGAAGGAGGTCTCTCCTCCTTCACCAGCCTGATGAAGTCATTCACCGTCCTCTCGCGACCCTCGACTGTCACTGTAAGCCCCTCGGCCGTGTTGGTGGCCTCGAAACCTGAAAGCGCGCCCGCCTTCTCGAGGAGGAATAGTCTGTAACCTACGTCCTGAACCGAGGCACCCCGAACGATAATCTTCGCCTTCAATTCTACGCGAATCAGGGTCGCTGCTTATTTAAGGATAGACCGAGACGAAATGGCATGTCCCCTTCTTCCGGGAACCAAGGCAGGAGTCAGTGCAACTATGACGGCGAGCTAGGTCCCCAACCAGATTGGGGGAGTGATGTTAGGAATCTGAGGAGCAGCCTGTTGACTAGGGGTCGCTGACGAATTCGCTTGCGAGAAGAGTACTCAGATAATTCAGAATCCGCTCGGATCATGTGAAGCGCTGTTGGAGAGGAACTCTTTGAGAGCTCATCCTCCATATTTCGCCTCCTGCCGACCCCAGGAGTGTTCTTGAATTGACTGGGACAATGTCCAAAGCGGAGGGACGTGACGTGAGGAGGAGAGTCGAGGAATTACGGCATCCAGCTCAAGGGTGTGGGCCAGACGGTAGCTTCTCCAGTAACCGTCTCTCCTCCGATGTAGCTTCGACAAGGTGCATCGGAGGCCCCTGCCCCACTAACCCTACACACGGCTCAACCAAGAGAAGCTAACAATCTGCTGAAGCGGAATTAGGAAACAACCTCAGTGGGACCAGTGAAAATAGATAAGGAGGAAAGCTGTCTGCTTGGGATGGGATACGCAGTCGGTCTCAGCATGAACCCTTACCAGAAGCTGGTTGTAAGCGTAAATCCGCAGGCAGAAGCGACTTCCACTTCACGGCCTCATTGACAGCGCGTGAATTATCGGACCCGCTTCGTCGATATTATAAGGTGCTGGTCTGAGCTCGCTACCTGCACGGAGATGTCCTTCAGGGAGTCGGCGATCCTCAGAAAGAGAGCTAGAACTTTCCTGAGGCACGCTGGAGAGTCGGTAAAGACCAAGGAGTTCGATTTCGCCTGCTTTTCGGCAGAGCAAGCGGCGCAGCTCTTCGTGAAATCGGCCATTCATCGGCGAAGTTCCAAGGTCTCACAGTGTCAGAGAGATGCTGGCCCTGCTTGCGAGCTCTTCGCCGAGGAGCAAGAAGGGCATAATGAAGTTCATGAGAGAGAACAGGAGGGAACTAAGGCTAATGGACGATGCGTACATAAATTCGAGGTATCTCCCTTCAGAATATACAGTCGGGGAGGCTGAAATCTTGCTTGACTTGAGCCGAGCGATAAGGGCGCTAATGGAGACGGTGGTGAAGGAGTCTCGACTCTAGCAAGGTATTACAGCGCCAAGCACGAGAGGTTCAGGGAGTTGCTGAGGTGGAAAGAGCATCTTCCAAGGCTACTCTCTGCCGTAAAGGCGGCAATTCCAGACGGAGAGGTGTACATCTTCGGAAGCTTGGTGAGAGACGAACTCACCGCCGGCAGCGATATTGACGTTCTGATCGTCTCAGATAAAATCTCGATGTCTAATCGCCATAAACTGGCACTGGCTATAGAAGATGGACTCAAGAGGCCTCCCATATTTGAACTACATCTCACAGACAGAGAGAAGCTAGACTGGTACAGAAGGCATGCTAAGGAGATGGTGCGTGCTGAATCTCTCCTCGGCAAGCGTGGGGGAAAAGCTCACCCACATACCTGAACCGAAGCGAATCTTGCGTTGCCTTCAATGCAGAGTTCACGCTCCTCCAATTGAAGACGAATATGGAGGAAAGCAATCTACTTTCGAGCAAAGAATTGATGCAGAGCCTACGCTGGCTTTGGAAAAATAAAAAGAGGAGGAAAACTGTCTGCTCAGCACATGATGGTTCAAAGCGAGCGAGCTCGCAAGACTTATGTTTTCCTACTCGTCGGCCGAGGAGGTAACGAGAACCAACGAGACCAGTGCCGCCCGTTACGGCAACCAGTTTCCTGCGGTAGAATTCAAACAGGCGCTCTCTTTTCTTGCAGTGGCGCCCCTAGCTCCTCCCCTGTTTCAACGTTGCCACCTCCACCTTCAGTCTCTCCACGTCTTTCGTCAGATCAATCTTGTCCGACAGGGAATCAATCCTTTCGCCCAGCGTCTTCTCGACCCTCGCAATGTCCGACTTCAACTCATTCCTCATTGACATCATCTCGTTCCTGACCGAATCTATCTTAGTATCGAGAGCACCAATCTTCGTGTCAAGTTTCGTGTCGAGTGCACCAATCTTCACATCGAGTGCGCCAATCTTGGCATCAAGAGCCTTCATCTCTCCCTCCAGCCTCTCGACCTTAGGAGTCAGGACCCTCTCAAGTGCGGCGGCAACCTCCTTCACGCCGGGCAAGATTCTCATGTAAAATGATGAGTGGCTACTATTTTAGCATGCGTGTTTTGACGAACGAAGGGTGGGTTGAGAGGTTCGAAGCGGTGCAGGTCAGAGGGAAGTCAATCAAACTAAAACCATTATTAGGAATCTACATCGACCGAAAGTTGTGGAGCCTGCGGTAAAGTCGAAGACCTGGGCGAGGAACCGCCTCATCAGGGACGGGATTTACCAGGCCGTCTACGAGCAGATGAAGGTCGACCCATCGATCTACCTGTTCGGAGAGGGATCCCACATGAAGGTCCACTTTGACGCCCCCTACATCGAGAAGGATTTCCCGAGCAGGATCGTCACCCTCCCGATCTCAGAAGACGGCAATTCTAATTTCGCCGTGGGGACTTCGCTCGTCGGAATCAAGCCCATAGTGGACGTCATCAGCTCTGACTTTCTCTTCCGCACCATGGACGCGATCTGCAACACCATGGCAAAGCTGAACCACGTTTCCGCGGACATCGACAAGCCCAAGACGATCGTCATCCGCGCTGAATTCTTCCTGGGGGGACCTTGCTTGCTGCCCAAATCGAGGGTATGGTACAATCCAAGGCCCGAGATGGTGGGGACTTCGTCGGACAATCGAATCTATGGCGGAAATGGAAACTCGGAGGACATTCGAGAAGAGTCTTGGCAGGCTTACCGGGGTGATGCTTACACCATCAAACCGCATTGTCTCCAACCCATCAAAGTAACCGAGGAACATCCGTTCTACATCGCGCGTATCAAGACCAACTCGGACTCCAGAAGCCATTATTCCTATGCTCACAAGCAGAAAAGAATCATCTGGGAAGGATGGGCCAGAGCGAAGGACCTGAAGAGCGGAGATTACCTGGTAGTTCCCAAACTCATTGACAGAGGAAGGCGGCAGTTCATGAAGCTAAGGCCCAAGACCTACAGTGGGGGTGGGGCCGTCGACAAAGACCTTGAGATCGGTGAAACGGTTGCGAGCTTCTTGGGGTGGTATGTAGCCGAGGGAAGCTTCAAAGACAATGGGGAAATCACCCTGACCCTAAACAAGAATTCGGACCCGATAGATGAAATCCGCGATATCATCTCGTCGATGGGCTATTCGACCTATATCAGCGCGCACGGTGAGAACTCAATCAACCTCGGGTTCAAGTCGCGCATGCTGGCGCCTTGGTTAGAGCAGCATGTCGGCAGAGGTGCGAGGTCCAAACGCGTTCCTGTCGAAATATTCGATAGCACGAACAATATCAAGCTCGCCTTCCTAAAATCATACTTCCGGGGAGACGGCTATTTCGGCGACGATTACATTGGGGCAAAGACCGCAAGCGAAGATCTCTTTTACGACCTCACTTATCTGCTCTTGAGCTTGGGAATAGTAGCCTCCACCTCTGTAGGGATCGATAAGGGGCATACCTTGAACGGCCAATTCGTCAAAGGTGGAGAGTCCTATCACATTAGAGTCTGCGGGAAACAGCAGCAACTTCTGGGAAGGACTCGAGTGAATTCGAGAGGAACGCAACTGTTTGTAGAGCAGGAGAATAGACTCTTGTTGCCCATCAAGAAGA
>JACPTA010000009.1 GCA_016193005.1 Nitrososphaerota archaeon
GCTGAAGTTCTCGAGCAGCGCAGGAGGGCATTCATCCCAGTCACATCAGTCTTGGGTGCGTATCACATTACGACGCGCTACCTTGGGATCCCCAGAGTGTCGGTGAATAGGATGTTAAGGGAAGTTCTTACGTCCGGCTCCGCCGCCCTCTATCCGGAGCTGAGCCCGACCGTTGCCGCAGACGCACTAGATTACGCCTCGACCTATGGAATTGAATCTTGGGATGGATACTTGATCTCGCTAGCAAGAAGCCTCGGTCGAAGCATAGTGTATTCGTTGGATGAGGAGCTTGCAAAGGTTGCTGAAATTACCGTGGTCAACCCCTTTAGGAAGGAAAATGTGAGGAAGTATCATAGCTTCATAGAAGGTCGTCTGAAGAGAGCTAAGAACTGCTAGAGATTCGTTTCCCTTTTCCCTGCTTCTACCACCGTTCCATAAACAAAGGAATTAAATACTCTGTTGACTGATTGCCCAATCAAGCTTGAGCTGTCATGTCCCAGTCCGAACAACGTCTTCGCCAGCCAGTTGTTGTCGTATTAGGACATGTCGACAGTGGTAAGTGCGTAAGCGGAGACACTCTGATTCAGCTGGCCGATGGAAGGACAATCGAGGCCCAGCATCTCTTCGAGAAATACAAGACTGGCCAGCCCATACGCAAGCCAGACGGCGAGGTCTACGAGGCTGACGGTCTAGAGGTTCTTTCGGTAGAGAAGGACGGAAAGGTTGTCCCCAGAAGGGTTACCCACGTATGGGAGCTGCGCGCGGATCGTCTGATCGACGTCCACACCAAAGCCGGCTACTCCGTCAAGTGCACTCCTGAGCACAAATTCCTCGTCATCACCGGAGCAGGAGAGCTGACCTACGTAGAAGCTGAGAGGCTGAGGCTGGGGGATCATCTCGTTGTTCCCCTACGCGTTAACGTAGTCCAGAGTGGACTTGACAGAATCAAGTCGGAAATTCTGAGCAGGCTTTCGGATGATTTCTTGGTCGAGGTTTCCCCTTCATTGAAGGACCGCATCGCGAGTTTTTCGAGGAGACACAGACAAGCAATAGGAGCAAGGCTTGGAGACAGTCAGTTCTCGTTTCACGTGTGGAAAGGATACTACAGGGCCGGCATCTTTCGGAAGGTCTTGACCGCCCTTGATCTTCCACCGGGAGAGGCATACAACGAAATTAAGGGGATCAAGTTCGCTTCAAAGAAGCGACGGGCCACGCATAGGTCGCCTTGGATAAGATTGCCGAAGTCGAGACAGGAGTTCGAGGCATTGACGTATCTGGTCGGCCTACTTTACGGCGATGGAGTTGCCGGGTCGGCACACTTGGCAAACACTTCGGAGGACATCATGGATGTGTTCTCCGGCTGCTTGCTTGCGGCGTTCGGCGTTGGGGCGACCAAGGCTTGGCGAAGGACAAGTTACATTGTCTCACACAAGGGCGGCAAGTCGCTCGCCAGATTCCTCACCGACGTCTTCGAGTATCCTACCTCTGACAAGACAAGATCGATGCGTGTCCCCGAGGTAGTATCGCTCATGCCAGACGTCTTTGTGGCCGCATTCCTGAGAGGATTTTTCGACGCTGAGGGTTTCATTCAGGAAGGGAGGAACATCGGCGTCGGGTGCGAAAGCGCAGAGCTGATGAGACAGCTACCGATGCTCCTTCAGAGGTTCGGGTGTCTTGCCTACTTCGGTAAGAAGAGCCACGCTCGCGAGGTGTACATTAGCGGGACGGAGAATGTCTCAGCCTTTGTCAGACACATAGGCTTCAGAGACAGAGAGAAGATGCTGGGGGCAAAGAGAAGGCTTCGATACTCCGGGACGAATCGGGTCTTCGACCTGACGCCGATTCCCGGCGAGTTCTTGCGCTCTATCCGCCAGTCCAACCGCGTGATTTGGGACAGGCACTTCCAGCTCACGAGTTTCGAACAGTATTCTAGGCTCAGCAGATCTGTCCTCGAGCGGCTACCATCGGTGGTTCCAGAGTACAGGAATCAGGCGCTCCAGGATATCGTGAAAAACTGCGCGATGGTCCAGGTGACAGGGCTTCAAAGCATGCAGGGGGAGTATAACGTCTACGACTTCACTGTAGATGAACTACACAACTTTCTGGCGAACTCCTTAATCATTCATAACACCAGCTTACTTGACAAGATTCGCGGTACGGCCGTCCAGGCGCGCGAAGCTGGCGGCATCACTCAGGAGATTGGCGCCAGTTTCTTTCCCATGGAGACGCTGCTGGCGATATCGGGGAATATCCTGAACAAGTCCGGTGGCGAGTTGAAGATACCGGGGCTTCTTGTCATCGACACTCCAGGGCATGAGATCTTCTCCAACCTCAGGTACAGGGGAGGTTCTGCGGCTGACATCGCAATACTACTAGTCGACGTTCTCAAGGGACTCGAGAATCAGACCGTGGAAAGCATCGGGATTCTCAAGAGGAGAAAAGTGCCCTTCCTTGTTGCGCTCAACAAGATAGACATGATCTCGGGATGGAAGAAGAACTCAACAGGCCTCCTGACCGCGGTCCTGAAACAACAGCCGCCAGAGTGGAACGACGAGTTGGAGGAACGGTTGTACAACGTAGTCGGAGCACTTTCAAGACACGGCTTCGATTCGGACGCCTTCTACAGGGTCAAGGACTTCAAGAAACAGGTCTCGATCGTTCCAGTATCGGCCAGGCAGGGAGTAGGGATTCCGGAGTTGCTTGCCATGCTGATTGGCCTCGCCCAGCAATTCTTGTCCGGCAAGCTCGCAGCGACCGAAGGTAACGGGAGAGCTAGGGGGATTATCCTCGAGCTTCAGCTTGAGCCAGGAATCGGGCAGACTGCGAACGTGATTCTCACAGAGGGCAAGCTAACCGTCGGCGATAGGATCGTATTGGTTAGGAGAGATGGGGCTTTCGAGTCGAGGGTGAAAGCGCTGTTCATGCCAAAACCCCTCGACGAGATGAGAGACCCGAGGGACAAGTTCCATCCCGTGCAGGAGGTCTACTCCGCGGCAGGAGTCAAGCTCGTCACGCCTGACCTGGAAGGGGTGATAGCTGGGACGCAGGTGATCAGCGTCAAGGAAGATTCCGAGTTCGAGGCAGCAAAGAGAGATGCGGAGAAAGAGCTGGAGAACATCGTAAGGAAGACAGACACACTAGGAGTCATAGTGAAGGCAGGTAACATCGGAGGACTCGAGGCACTTGTGCAGATGCTGAACGAGCGGGAGATCCCAGTGAGGATGGCGGATATCGGCGACGTCTCGAAGACAGAGATATTCGAAGCGGCGGCGGTCGGCGAGCACGACCCATACCTCGGTGCAATTATCGCCTTCGACGCCAAGATTCTCCCCGAGGCGAAGGACTACGCGAAGAACGCTAACATCTTCACCTCCGATGTCATCTACGACGCGATGGAGAGCTACGTGCAGTGGGCGACCAAGACGAAGGAAGACGCGGAGAGGTCTGCCCTTGCCACGATAACTCCTCCTGCCAAGTTCAGGGCCCTCCCGAGCCACTTCTTCAGGAGGAACGACCCTGCAGTCTTCGGGGTTGAGATAATCGCAGGGAAGCTGAGGCCGAAGGCGAGGATAATGGATGCGCAGGGCAAGGAGCTCGGCATCGTCGAACAGATTCAGGACCAAGGAAAGAGCGTCTCGGAAGCGAAGGCAGGCACGCAGGTCGCCATTTCAGTGAAGGGGCCGACCCTGGGCAGACAGATCAGGGAGAACGACGTAATCTACACCTTCCCGCGGAGCCACGAGACCAAACTCCTGAGGGGCAAGTACCTCGCGTCCCTCGGCGAGGATGAGCTGGCGACCCTGAAGGAGATATCGTCGATTCTTTCAGTCGTCGATCCTCTCTATGGGTTCTAGGCCGTTCTTCGCTCAATCAGCTTATTAAGCGAACAACGAAGGGCCGACTGCTCTTGGCACAGTTCAAGGTCGTGGTATCCGATCCAAAGGAGAGGAAGTCTCATGTCGTGGAGCTGAAGGACGCCCAGGCCGCGATCTTGGTGGGGAGGAAGATCGGTGAGGTGGTTGACCTGAGCACCGTTGGGCAGAACTACAAGGTCAAGATTACAGGAGGGAGCGATCGGGCCGGGTTCCCGATGAGGGCGGACATCTCGGGCGGTGGAAAGAACTACGTTCTGCTCACTGAAGGGGTCGGGTTCAGGGACACCGAGGAGGGCGAGAAGAAGAGGAAGCTGGTAAGGGGCAACACGATCACTGAGGAGATTTACCAGCTGAACGCGGTAAAGGTTTCATAGAACCAAGTAGGACTAGGACTTTCGTCGTACTCAACAGAGAGTAGTAATACATATTTAGGTAGTACTCACTGTGAGCGAATATGCCTGAGGTTGTGGTCACGAGGAAAGGTCAGACTACCATACCCGTAGAGCTTAGAATCAAGCACGGGATTAGGGAGGGTTCCAGGCTGGTCGCAGTAGACACGGAAGAAGGCATACTTTTCAAGAAAGCGGTTACTTCTCGCTGACCTGGCCGGTAGCGCCGCTTCAAACTCTACACCTGAGAAGATGAAGGGACTGCTTGACAAGCTGAGGAGCGAAGACCTTTGAGGCTGTACGATACTAGATTCTTCTTCGAACATTTCTACTCGAAAGACCCGAATGTGCTTGAGATGACAAGAGGTGAGTTAGGGTCAAAAGCGACGAAACATGTATCGGCGGTGACCATTCACGAACTTCAGAAGTTGACGCTCGAAAGAGAGGGGAAAGAAGTCGCCTCGCTACGAGTAGGTCTGGTTGAGAAGGAATTCAAGGTCATCCCGCTGGACACATTGTTGGCGAAATCGTCGGGGATGTTGAGAAGCAAATACATGATCCCACTGGCAGATAGCGTCATTGGTGCCACTGCAATGGCCTTGAATTTGGGATGTGTGACTGACGATCCCCATCTCAAGCAGATCAGGGAGATTAAGACGCGCTGGATTTAGGCCCACCAATCTGGTTCTGATGGTTCCCTAATACACACCATCTTTATCTACACGCGAGCGAACAGGAACAAAGATGGCCCAGGCCAGCACGCAGATAGAGGCTCGAAGGAAGATTCCAAGGCAGCCCGAGTGCAACGTGGGCAGTGCTGGCCATGTCGACCATGGAAAGACGTCGATGATCCAGATGATCACGGGGGTCTGGGCGAGCGCTCACAGCGAGGAGCTGAAGCGCGGAATTACTATCAAGGTCGGGTACGCCGACGCCGCATTTTACAAGTGCCACAACACCGCGCCTCCTGCCTCGTACTCCACGCTCCCGGTCTGCCCCGTCTGCGGGCGCGAGACCGAGCTACTTCGATGCGTCAGCTTCGTCGACTGTCCCGGCCACGAGAGTCTGATGACGAACATGCTTGCGGGGGCCGCCTTGATGGATGGGTCACTCCTCGTGATTGCTGCCAACGAGCCAGTGCCGAGACCACAGACAAGGGAGCACCTTCAGGCCCTCCAGATGCTTGGGATGAAGAAGATCGTCGTCGTACAGAACAAGATTGATTTGATCGATGACGAGGCTGCGAAGAAGAGCCACGACGCGATAAAGAACTTCATCTCCAACACCGTCGCCGCCGATGCGCCGATAATCCCGATCTCCGCCCAACATAACATAAACGGTGACGCGCTCATAGAGGCAATCGAGCAGACGATACCGACCCCGAAGAGGGACCCTGCAGCTAATGCGTTGATGCACGTGTTGAGGAGTTTCGACGTGAACAAGCCCGGGATAGACATCTCTTCCATGGTGGGGGGCGTCCTCGGTGGGAGCCTCGTAAGAGGCAGGTTGCACTTCGGGGACGAGATAGAGATCCTTCCGGGACTCCCAGAGGAGAAGGGCGGCAAGTTCTCGGCGGTCACAACCAAGGTAGAAAGTCTGGGGACCGGGGCGGGCATGGCGCAAGAAGTGGGACCGGGAGGCCTTGTTGCCGTCGGGACTCAGTTGGATCCATCGGTCGTCAAGGCCGACCTCATGGTGGGTAGCCTTCTGGGGAAGCCGGGAACTCTTCCACCCATCTGGAGCCACGTCAAGCTTGACCTCCAGCTCTTCGAGAGCGCGGTGGGCTCGACTGAGCTCGTGAAGGTCGAAAAGGTAAGGAGGGAGGAGGTGCTCAGGCTCAACGTCGGGACCGCATCGGTCCTCGCGACGGTGACCGCTGCGAGGGAGTCGACCGCAGAGCTTGAACTCAGGAAGCCCGTCGCGGCAGAGGCGAACTCCCGCGCCGCGGTGAGCAGACGGATAGCAGAGCGATGGCGGCTAATAGGGTCCGGCGTAATCGAATAGCTTGCGGACCGTACTTTTCGACAGCAGCTTCCTCATGGCGATAATGGAGCATCCGACGACTTGGTACGAGGACATCCTCGAGAGCGTCGGCTCGTTCAAGCCCACGGTGCTGGACGTTGTGCAGCAAGAACTCGCCAATGTCTCAAAGGGAGGGGGGAAGAGGTCCAGGTTCGCCGCGCTCGCACTCGAGCTGAGCTCCAACTTCACCGCGGTGAAGGCGCGGTCGAAGAACGGCAAGCCTGACGACGAGCTCATCTCCTACGCCAAGGAGAAGAGGGCGATGGTCGCGACCATCGACGGTGAGCTATTGGAGAGATTGGCCGCGCTGCGAGTCCCAGCGATAACTTTGAGACGGGGAAGAGTCCACGTGTGAATTGAACAAATCAGAAATAATCTTATATTCGCTTCCTGAAGGTGTCGGGCCCCCAGAGTTCATAATATTCCAGCTCGTAGAATTATCCGGGTGTGGCTAGGACTATTCTTCTCTTCTGATCGCGTTCCAGATTGTACTCTTACTCACCTTGTGTAACTTGGCAAGCTTCACAAGAGGCACCCCGAAGTCACAATGGTCAATTTTGATTCGTTCTATCTGCCCGGAACTCAGGATCCTTCTTGATTTAGCTGATTTCCCCGTCCTAAGCAGCTCAGCTGCTTCATCGCCTTCCGATCGCGTATAGGGAATATGATGAGCACGCAAGAACCATCTGTTTGACCTCTCCCTATCTCCGTGCCTGACTGTCTCTGCAAATCTCTTCCAGACATCCGTTCCCGTAATTGCGTCATTGTAATAGTCCAGTATGGTCTGGAGTTCTCCCTTTTTCTTGAAGGAATGAGGAAGCATGCGCCTCGTGGCCTCCAAGAGCGCGTCTCTCCTCGCAACGATGACCTGATGGCAACCTCTCGAAAATACGACTTTTGGCGAAGTTTGCACCCCATGTGAAACTAGAAAGGTTCGCAACTGTTGAATCTGGGAGAGAGATTGGTCCGCCCACTTCAGAATGAATGAAACCACGAACTTGTGGTAGAAAGCAGTCACATTCCCGTCTCCGTCAAAATACCCAGCGACTTCACGCCAACTTGAGTACGGTTTGCGATTGA
>JACPTA010000100.1 GCA_016193005.1 Nitrososphaerota archaeon
CGAGCCTCCTCTTCTCAACACCGAAGTTCGCATTGATTCCATTTGCTTCAAAGTCAATCGCTGAGCGGCTCAGTCTGAGTTCCTGGAGCTTTTGCTCGATCCTGTCCTGCTCCCTTCTCTTCTTTTCCAGCGTCCCCCGCAAGGTCTCTTCGGCCTTTCTGACCTCGTCTAGCTGAGATGAGGTCTCCCTCCTCCTCGCTTCAAGTTTCTGTTCGTTTTCGAAGATGGCGTCGACGGCGGATTGGGCGGAGGTAGTCTGCCTCTTCTTCTCTACGATAATAGCCCTCAAAGATGGGATTGATTCGGTCTCAAGCCTTCTCAGGTTCTCCTCCCGCGCTTGTGTCTCGGAAGCAAGCCTGTCGAGCCTGAACTTGCTGCTCTCCATGTCACTTCTGAGAGATGTCGGACCCGGACCTCCTCCTTGAATGATCTCGAGGATGAATTTATCCCTCTCAGTTTGAACAGAGGCCATTCTCGCCTCAAATTCACCTTTCCTCTTCTGTACTTCCTCGAGTCGCTTCGCAGTGTCCTCCTCTACCTTCTTCAAAGAGGCGAGTTTCTGTCGTAGTTCAACAATTTTCCTTGAGGTCTGCACCGCCCTCAACCAGTTCACCTGACTCTCAAGCTGCGCAAACCGAAGGAGGTCGTTGCGTTGCACCTCCAACTTCTCGATCTGTGTCTTCATCTCACCGGTTCGGGCAAGCTCGATTTGTAGCTTCGTATCCGCCGCAGCGAGTTGTTTCTGGGCTTCAATTTTCTTCTCATCAAACCTCGCGATTCCGACGATCTCTTCTATCATCTTCCGCTTCTCGTCCGGAGAGAGGTCTGCGACTCTCGTCGGAGCGTTCTGCGGTATGATATTGAGCCCACCCGCCGATAGACCTGATACCTCCAGGAGGTCTGCTATCACTGTCTTTGTGCTCTTCCTCCCGTTCAGATAGTATGAGCTCTCGCCGTCCTTCTTGAGCTCTCTGGTTATGGTGACCTGTGAAGAATCCAGTGGAATCTTCCTATCATTGTTGTCAATCTGGAGCGTAACACGGCAGCTCAAAGGCCGATCTTCCGGCGCCTGCTCACCCACCGGCTCCTTCTTCGGGTCGTAGATTACACCGACGAGTCTCCCCTGCGCTGCCCTCAACGTCCTGGGAGAGTTTTCGCCCAGCGCGAAGAGGATTGCGTCGGCTATGTTGGACTTCCCACTGCCGTTTGGGCCCGTTACTACAGTGAAGCCCTGTTCGAAATTAATGGTTACGGTCTTCGGTCCAAACGATTTGAACCCTTTAACCTCTAGCCTTCGGATATATCCCATGCGTGAAGCTCCGACTACTGACGCCATCGCAAACAAATAATATAAGAATTCGCCATGTTCGCGATGTATTTTGGTGCCCTTAGCGGGCATTGAAGAGCCTCCCCCGGCTCGGCCAGTTCAGACTCGGGTGCTTCTAGGCCCGTACCTGGCCGTCTCAGACCATGTCTTCTAGGAAGGCAATCTCGACATCAAAAGGTCGCTTCGCCATTTCCTTCACAAGCTCAGTTTCCTTCCTCGAGAAGAGAATTGGCGCTCTAACCTCCTTTCCAAGGGCGATGGCAAAACAGTCGGGTAGCGAAAGCCTTCGTTCGCACTTGTACGCCGCCGAAGTCTGGACTAATCTGGAAGTAGGGTACACCGAGACGTACCCCGATTCCATCAGTGCATTGATTCTAGTACGGGCTTCTTCTGCCCCCAGCCTCCTACAGAGGACATACAGGACTTCGGCCAGATTTACTTCGCTTACGGTAGCCGAGAGCCTTTCGGTCTTTAATGCGTCTTTGACCACGATGCCCCGACCAGTCAAGTAGACCAGGTCTAAGACAGGCCCCGCGTCAAGCACCATATTTCCTGTTAGCTCTCCTCTCGTCCTTTCTCCTCTCCTCTATGAGTTCCTTGTACGCCTCGTTGAACCCATGCACAGGTTTGGTGACAATTTCAAGCAATTCGGGTTTCTTACCTTTATTTGTGGCGAGGTACCTTATTGCATCGTTCAGGTCGACTTTCCTGCCGAACTTCAATTGCAATTCAGAAGCTACCCTAAGCAGCATTTCCTTCACATCGTCGGTTACCGCTATGGTCGTCATGTATTGAATATAGGAGCTATAACCTCTATAAAAGCACCACCATTCGGACCGAGCAGAGAAGGCGGTCGAGACGAATGACAAGGGCAAGGAGAGCACTGGCTGCAAAAATGAAAGAGCTCAGCGATTTGAGGCCCCAAGGGTTTGCGGTCGCAGGGATTCCAGCTAATGGCTCATTGCATGCTCATCTTGCCGAAAAGAGCGTGTATTGTGGTAATTTTCCTCATGCCGGAAAGGGCCTGACCCGTCGTACGTGCAGCTGGTCCATCCCGCCGCTATAGCTACCGGAGTGAGCCTATCGTCGCGGGATATGGATGGAGCCCTGATTCAAGGATGGTGGCAGGACGGTTTCCGATATCGGTGACGATCACCTCCGGGGAACTTGGATCGGACCGAATTACATCTGCGAGCCCTTCAACCTTGTCCTCACTCACAAGGGCATGAACCGCCTGCCCAATCATGTTCTGACTTGCTGAGACGGCACCATTCTCAAGACTCAGGCGCATCAACCGCCTAATCTCAGGCGTCGAAAGGTTTAGCTTCTCGGCGAAGTGCTCCCCTTCGCGTGCGAGGTTATCCAACTTGGGGTTCCTCACAACGCTCGAGACAGCTGCTTCTCCGTACTTGTTTATCCGATTCCGCAACGGCCTCGAAGATAGAACTTTGCTCTTTCTGAACGGAGCGAGAAGGCCAACCACCAACCTCAACCGTTTGGGAACAGGGATGTTCACAACCTTCGCCACACCTGGAGCCCCTGCCGTCACAATAACGCCGGCTCCAGAATGGTTCCAAATAGAGGAGACGGTCCCAAGACCAGTCTGGCAGATGATGTCAGCCGCGTGGGCGTAATAGGCAACCCGCTTCTTGGAGAGTGAGAGTCCAAGTGCTGAAGAGATGGCCAAGACAGCTGACAATGCGGAGGCTGCGCTTGTCCCGAAACCGTAACCTATGGGAACCTCGACCCACTGCTCTATTTCCGCAGAAGAGAAAGTTAGGCCGGCGGAGTCTACCAGCAACTCGATAGCTCGCCTAGTGGTCGTTGCCCTGTAGTTCTGGTCACCATTGACCTTGATTCTAATCCTTCTTTCGTTAGAACCGTCGAAAACTGCAACTCTTGTGAAGACGCCCTTCGAGAGGGTGAAGCCTCCACCGGTCGCTCCAACGTGCGAGAAATCGAAGAACCCCGGAGAACCTAGACCATCGTCATGAATCGCGAAGAAATTCGAAATCGCGGCAGGCGCGAATGCTTCAGATATTCTTGCTTCCATCTCTACCACCTGGTAACCTCGAGCCTGCAATGGCGCCTGCGAGTGGACCCAGAATCAAGACGCTGACAACGGCGACGACGAAATAGGAAGTCAGTCCCGGAAAAATCACAAGACTGCCGGGGGATGCGACGAAGAAGAAGACGCCAAGAAGAAGGAAGACGATGGCGAAGATAATCGAAGTCCGGAGTTGACTCTTGACACCAGCGGCAGACCACGACGGGTAGTCTGTAAGGACGCTGGATCTCCCCCGGAGGGGCCTTACCGCGCGCACGAGAAGTGGAACGGCGATGAGTATCGCAGGTATCATTGTCGACGCCCAGAAGAGCGTGAACCCCAAGATCAGACCGGCAGGGTTGAAGGCGGAGAAGAGCTTCTGGAGGTTCGTGAAGAGCGCCGAGCCTATCACAACAACGGAGAACCCGGCGATGAAGTTGCCCAGTGTCACGAATGAAACTGTCGCCGCGACGAAAGCGGACCAGGACCTGTATTTCTTCACAAACCATCCGAACAGCAGGAAGGCTAGGAAGTTCGCAGGCACTCCCGCGACCAAACTGAGTGCGGGGTTTGTCTGTCCCAGCGGCGTCAGGAAGAAGAGATCACCAAGGAAGGTCCCCAGGCCCGCGCCTACGGCGACAGAAAGAGTGTGGGCAACCACCGCCATGAAGGCGGGTACGAAGATTCCGATGAGGAGCTGACCGACCCCCCACGGGGTGGAGATGAAGGCGGTGGCGCCCTTCGCGAGAGCGTAGAGAACCGCCGTTATCGCGATTACGGCAACTTTAGTGGAAACCCGGGTCGCGGTCGACAAGAAGCCTCACGAGGACCTGAAATTGTGACAGCGGTTATATCAAGATAACCTATAAAAAGTCTAGAGCCCTCTATACTTGTGCATGAACACCAGAAAGGTCCTCGAGATGGGCGGCGGAACGGTGGTTATCTCGCTGCCGAAGGCGTGGGCAAAGAAGAATGGGGTAGTCCGAGGTACCAGCATAGCAGTCGAGGAGATTTCGCCCCGGAGGCTCTTGGTTCACCCCATCGAGACCGGTAACAATCGACCCAAGGAGGTGACTATTGAGTATCCGAGGGAGAACCTCGCCTATATTCTGAACGAGATTACCGGCGCGTACCTGCTAGGCTATGAAATCATAAAAGTCTCAGGTAAGCAAACAATCACAACGGAAGACAGAGAGCGGCTGCGAACCATGATAAGGAGACTTGTCGGCCTGGAAATAATGGACGAAGACGCTAGGTCCATCACAACCCAATTCCTCCCTGACCCCTCTGCCCTCGATCCGGAGAAGATAGTTAAGCGAATGGCGAGTCTCACTCAGGGAATGCTCAGGGACACGAGAGACGGGCTCGTGGAGAGGGATCAGAAGATCCTTTCACTGGTCAGCGAGAGGGACGACGAAGTAGATCGGCTCTACTTCCTGCTGGTAAGGGCCATAAGGACAGCGACAATTGACCCCATAGTCGCAGAACGATATCAACTGGCCCCAGTCGAATGCCTTGACTACAGGGTTCTGGCGAGTTTTCTTGAGAGCTTAGGGGACACAATAGCCGAGCTTTCCAAGAGAGTACTTGAGGAGATACCGCCCAAGGAGATTGGCAAGAAGTTCGCTGCGATGTTCGGCAAGCTTGAGCAGATGGAGGACCTTGCGATACGCTCCTTCCTCTCGAGGAGAACGAGCCAAGCGCACGGGACCTACTTAGAGCTTGAAGCTATGGAGAAGGAGGTCCTTGAACTCACCTCGAGCACGGCGCAGATGGAGGGGATCTCAGCCAAAGCCATCGTGGACCTGCTCAGCCTTGTCGAGAGGATGTCCAAGACGTTCAGAGATATCTTTGACCTTGCACTTCCGACCTACGTGTTCCAACAATAAGATAGCCGGCGTCCGCTACCGTCAGCGTGTAGTTGGCCATCCAGAACCTACCTGATGCGGAGAAGGATTTTAATATCGGCCTATCCTAGCAAAATAGTGCCAAACGGTACCTCTCCAAGGGAAAACTCTGGTAAGAAGAGTCCATCAAACCGTCGCGGAACGAAATACATCTTTGTCACTGGAGGGGTGATGTCTGGCCTTGGGAAGGGCGTAACCACGGCTTCCGTTGCGAAACTTCTACAGCTCACCGGCTTGAGGGTGTCGTGCATGAAGATTGACCCGTACCTCAACTTTGACGCGGGAACGATGAACCCGATAACGCACGGTGAGGTCTTCGTGACCGACGACGGTGGGGAGACCGACATGGACCTCGGCACTTACGAGAGATTTCTCAACCAAAATCTTGCCAGGGAGAACAATATCACCACTGGCCAGATCTACAGGACGGTAGTCGAAGAGGAGAGGAGGGGCAGGTTCCTCGGCAAGTGCGTTCAGATCATACCCCACATCACCGACGAAATCAAGAAACGGATTAGGGAGGTTGGGGAAAGGTCCAAGTTCGACGTTCTCCTCGTTGAATGCGGCGGCACCGTCGGCGATATCGAAAGCCTGCCATTCCTTGAGGCATTCAGGCAGATGAGACTGGAAGAGGGTGTCCAGAATACACTCTTCTTGCACGTGACGCTGGCGCCCCAAATCGAGGTCGTTGGAGAGATGAAGACAAAGCCCACCCAGCACAGCGTGCAGGAGCTTCGGAGAATAGGGATACAGCCTGACGTGATCGTCGCCCGTGGCACCAAACCACTTCCGAAAGAATCAAAGCAGAAGATCGCGCTGTTCACCAGCGTGCCACCTCAGAGCGTAGTCTCAAATCCTGATGTGGACTCGATCTACCTTGTACCCCAGACATTGTACCAGGAAGGATTGCTCAGTCCGGTATTGGGTCAGCTCGGAATCAGAGGCAGGAAGTGCGAGATTGCAAAATGGAACCGGGTGGCGGAGAGCTTCGTCGGGTCGAAGAGGACACTCAAGATTGCCATGGTGGGGAAGTACGCGTCCCTCGCTGATAGCTATGTCAGCGTCAATCAGGCGCTTTCCCATGCGGCGGCTGGGAACGGCTCGGCGGTCGAGATCAGGTGGATTGAGGCGGAAGAGTTTGAAGTTAGCGAGAAGAAGCTGTCAATCCTCGACTCGTCGCATGGCATAGTCCTTCCTCAGGGGTATGGAAGGCGCGGGACCGAGGGGAAGATTAGAACTGCGGAACATGCTCGAGAGAAGGGACTGCCGTTCTTGGGGCTCTGCTTCGGTTTCCAGCTGGCGGTCGTGTCCTTTGCAAGGACCGTCCTGCGGCTATCGAAGGCGAACTCGACGGAGATAGACCCAGAGACACCAGACCCAGTCATAGACTTGCTCCCAGAGCAGAGGACCGTCTCAGAGATGGGAGGAACGATGAGGCTAGGCGGGCACGATGTCTACATCGAGAGACCCAGCAAGGCTTGGGACGCGTACAGGAGGAGGATAGTCAGGGGGAGGCACAGGCATAGGTTTGAACTGAATCAGAGCTATCTTGCGGAATTTGAAAGGAAGGGACTTCACTTCTCTGCCTTCAGCGATAGTTCGAGGCGGGCCGAGATCCTCGAGGTCAAGGGTCATCCGTTCTATATGGCGACCCAGTACCACCCGGAGTATGCGAGTAGACCAGAGCAACCCGAGCCGATCTTCCTAGCTTTCGTCACTGCGTGTCTGGAAAGGATGGAGAGAGGCGGTAAGAGAGAAGTCGAAGTCCCCGCTTAGGGTCATTGGGTCCCGGAGAAGACTCTGGCAATCTTCATGGCTAGTCTGGCCACATCAACGGCATCGTTGGCGAAAAGGTAGAGGCTAGGTTCCATCCCCTCCCCACCGAGGGCAACCACGGCATCGAAGGGATGGTGTGCCTCGGCCATCCTGCTGGAGAGCGCCTCGGGTACGGGGTCGTCGAAGCCGTGAGGGTAGCCGCCGCCAATGGTCAGGGTCCTAATCTTCATCATCTTCAAGACCTTCTCCATCTTCTGATCATACCGAAGGTTGATGGCTGACCTGAAATGTTTCATCCTCCGTCTGACAAGAAGAAGTATCAGGGCGAGATGCTTTGAGGCGCCGAACTCTGGTTTCATTAACGCCCTCGGTCTATCTTTAACGCGCACAATCCTTCCTGGGACCGCGACAACGTCGTCGATGGTCTCCGCCTCGCCCTGGGTGTAGGCGATATTCACGGAGATCTGTGGCATCACGTGCGCGAACACCCCCGAAGATTCCAAGATGGAGATGGCGTCTGAGACGTGCTTGATGGCTTCGTCTCCCTTGGCCTCCCTCTGGCCAAAGGTTCGCAAGCAGACGTCGCAATGGGAGAGGAAGGAGTAGCTCCTCCTGTGCGCGTCGCACATTATTCCTCTGCCCAGTAGGTCGGTCCAGATCGAGTATAGAGTGCCCACCGCATAGACGGGGTCCTTCTTCACATCCTCGGTGAGGAGCCCCGCGTACCTTTCCGCCTCTTCCTGCGAAAGGCCGAGTGCCGATACCATGCTCAGCGGCTTGGACGGCTTGCTTGAGAGGTAGAGACTCACGGAAGCCTGTGTGAGACCAAGGAGGGAGGCGATCTTCCCTTGTGAGTATCCCTCCTTGCGAAGACGCGCGGTCACGAGCATCCTCATGGCGGGAAGGAAAGATTCAACCATCATCTCACACGGAGGGTGC
>JACPTA010000116.1 GCA_016193005.1 Nitrososphaerota archaeon
CAATCAACGAGGAAAACTTGACGAGCGTCGTCAAGGCGGCTGGCGTTCAGCCTGAACAGGTCAGGGTCAAGGCGTTGGCCTCAGCCTTGAGCGAGGTCAACATCGACGAGGCTCTGAAGAACGCTGCCAGTATGGCTGTGGCTCAGGCCCCAGCTGCGGCTCCTGCGCAAGCGGGCGGCGGTGCGAAGGCAGCGGAGAAGCCGAAGGAAGAGGAGAAGAAGGAAGAGGAAGCCCTCGCAGGTCTGGCCTCACTCTTCGGATAGAGTACAGTCCCTATACCAGTTGTTCTAGCTCGGCCAGCGCGAGCCCTACTGGTAGCCCTTCTCTTTGGCCTTCGCTTGTAGCGCATTGGCTTCGGCTACTACCTTTGCGAGAATCAGCGGGGCAGACTCCTTAGTCAAGTTGCCAGACTGGATGGCCAGGGCCAGCGCCTCCCTGTAGACCTTGGCTATGATCAGGGGTGCCGTTTCTTTCGTGACGTATCCTATCTCGATTGCGAGTCCCCTTGACGAAGAATATCCCTCGAGCAGACTCGCTCTGTATTTCTCGAGGTCGATGGCAACAATGTCGGAGCCGTAGATCAGCCCGTTCTCGTATCCCAGGGCGATGGAGAGACCAGCCCTTATCGGCTTGATCCCGAGCTTCGAGAGTAGGCTCGCAAGTTTTGGGGATATTACCGCCCCGCTCTTGACAGCCACAGAATCTTTGGAGACCCAGACGCTCCCGGATTCTATCTTCGTCGCTATCCCAGCCTCCCTGAACTCGCTCAGCACTGGACCGGCCGCAAGTCCGGTATTCCCCGATGGTACCATAATGTCTATCGGCGCCTTATCGCCGGCCCTTGCTGGCAGGTTCACCCTGTTCTTGTCGAGCATCAGATACAGCTTGAATGGGTCCAACTTCGAAAAGATGAGTGCGTTCTGTCCAGTGAGATGGTTCAGCAACTCGTCGGCATTCTTGATGCCCGCGCGCTTGAGTCCCAGCGTCGCGAGCCTGTTCTTCACCACCACGATCTCCGCCTGGTCCCTGAGCACCTTCCTCACCGCCATGAGCTGGGCGGACCTTACCTTGGTGAGCTGCGTTACCGCGATGACGGGATAGATCTTGGCGAGCTTGGCAACCCTGTCTACGAGGGCCAGCTTCTTCGGGTTGTACTCGCGCTGGACCTGCACCTGCTTGCTCATTATTGAGCGACTCCCTGTCTGACAGGTTTGCCCATCGTCGTCTTTACCATCACAGATCGAATGTTCCTGTCTCCGGAAGGTAGCTTCTTTTGGACTACTTGGACGACTGCCTGGATGTTCTCGGCGAGCTCCCCGTCGGGGACCTTCCTGTCCCCCACCCTCGCCGTCACTCCGAGTGAACCCCTGCTCCTGACCCTGACCGCTGTCCTGAACCTCTGAATCATCCCTTCGATTGGCGCGTTCGGAGGAACTGGCGTCGGAATCTTCCCCCTGGGACCAAGGTACTGCCCGAGAATCTTTCCTATCCTGGGCATGAGAGACGTATCCGCAAGGAAGAAGTCGTACTGCCTCGCAAGCGCCTTGGCGTCCTTCTTGTTACCGGCGTAACTCTCCAATTGCGAGGGCTCGATCAAACCGTCAGCGCCGGCATTCTTGGCCCTGAGAATCAGGTCACCGGATCCTATGAAGCAGATTTTTGGACGGAGTGAACCTGGATGCGGCAGGTAAACAATCTCGTTGATGTTCAGGTCCGTCTTCTTCGGGTCGACTTCGCGGAAGGTCAGAATTGCTTCTACGGACTCGTTGAACTTTCTCTCCTTGGACTCTGTCTTTCCCCTCTTGACGAGTTCTGCGATTTGAACGTTCGATAGCAACCTTGATCCACGAAAGTAGGCGCGAGCCCTCCTCGCTTTGTTAAAAGAGTTTTCGGGTCAGGAGAGCAGCATTACCTGGTCTCCGACGCGCACCCTCCCCTCTCCAAGGACGCTGCACATTGCTCCCAAGGTGTTATCGTGCTTCGTCGAGATCGTTTCGTAGATTTTCTCATCGACCAGCATCTCCCCCTGCTTCATCGTGATCAGCTTGCAACGCTTGTTGGGCTTTTCGACCTTCAGCCTGACCTCCCCGCCCACGGATATGATGCTCTCGACCCAGTCTTCTTCCGGAAAACCTTCAACCGGCGTATCAATCACGATGTTGGGTCGGAACCTTCTCACATCGAAATCCCCCGTCGGGTACAGCTCTCTAATCGCCTCAAGTGACGAGTTGGTCAGGATGTGAAGGGCGCGCCCCGACTTCGTCCTCGCTTCGGCAACCGGAGGATAATTCAGTAGCTTGAGTTCTTGGTGCAATGCCTCGCTCAACACCGCCTCAAATTCAGGGTCGTCGGAGCTGATTCTATCTCCGTCCGGCATGGTGATGCTGACGCTCGGCGCGCTGCTAATGGAAGGTGTAGACGTGAACTCTGCACTGAGGTCGAGAAGGCCCGGGGCCGTGAGTGTCTCGCCCCAGGTGTATTTGTACTTCACAGGGTCGACGACCTTCGATGCGTGGTCGCTGTATAGGACGTATGTCCGGTCCCCCAGAATTCCTCGCTGTACTATCTCTGCTTCTTGGACTCGTTCTCCGCGGAGGCCCATGACAGGGTAGCGCCAGAGCTCCTGCACCACACCCAGCTCAGTGGCCATGACTATTCCTCTGAGGGGCTTGACGGCTCCGTTATTTCTTGGTTTCGTAGTCTGTTATTGCTTTGTCCCACTTGCCTTCGTCCATCTGTTTTATGAACTGCCTCGGGTCTGTATTCTCGACTTTGACTCCCATGCTGACGCAGCTTCCAACCACTTCTTTGGCAGCCGTCTTCAGGGACTTTGCGTAAGAGTCAGGGATCTTCACCTTTGCAATGCCCAACACCTTCTCAAATGAGAGGTTCCCAGGCAGTTCCGTATTTGGCTTACCCGAGCCCTTGGGTATCCCAGCCTCCTTGATAATTAGTGCCGAAGCTGTCGGGGTTCCCACGGAGACTGAGAACTGTTTGGTCTCCTGGTCCACCTCGACCTTCACCGGCACTCTCATTCCCTTGAAGTCCGCGGTGATCTTGTTGATTTCAGTGACGATTGCGAGTACGTTGACTCCAAGAGGGCCAAGCTGTGGGCCAAGCGGCGGTCCGGCTGAGGCCTCCCCACCACTGACGAGGGCCGAGATGACTTTCTTCTCTCCCATTGATTGCTAATACCTGCCTTAGATTTCGGCGCTCGGTGTCGGGTATCTAAGCTTTAGGCGCGGTCGGCGGGGTCGTGGGTTACCCCCGCTTCCTTTACTTTCGTCGTTTTGGGGATTGACCACTCAAGGAGTTTCGCCGTATTCCAGAAATCTGGCGTGTCCGCTTGGAATTCGTCATTAATCCTTACATCGAGTGGGACGCTCTATCGTGATACTCTCGAAGATGAAAGAATTACAATTAAGCTTGGATAACTCGCGCCAACGCAGGGAGATAAACGTCGGAACATCCAGGGTGCTCGAGGAGGCGGTTAGCTCTGCCTATGTCGTGGCAGCGAACCTCAGGACGACCCTATCGCCTCTCTGGACTCCAGCTCAATCCAGTGTGGCGCCCCATGAATCGGAAACCGTTGTCGAGATGGGCGCAGAGGCTGCCAAATCTTGCAGCCGATGTGGAAGAGGCGTCAACGCCGAATTCAAACTCTGCCCCTATTGCGGCTACGAGCTTCGGCCCAGGTCGTGCCAAGGGTGCGGCAAGGAAGTCGTCGCCGAATTCAAGTTCTGCCCTCACTGCGGGAAGAGGTCGGAGAAGGTCGTAATGCCGGACCTAGCAGAAGTCCATCCGGAAGTTCGCGATCTTCGCTAAAGACATTCTTCATCTGAGGCGATGCGGGAACATCCCTTGTTTGGGCGCCGGAGTGCTTGGTGGGCTCAACCGCTTCATCTCAGATTTTCGGAGCCCGCTCGCCCAAACGTCTCAGTTCAATCTTCCGCCGCGTGGAGACCTAGCATCATCATCGTGTGTGTGCTCTGGACCTTATCGAGCCTTCTGATCTTTGAATTCAGGGTCGTCCTAAGCTCTTCCATCGTATCCGCTTCGATTTCGGCGACCAGGTCATAGACGCCATAGACATCATAGACCTTGACCACATGCTCCAGCGATTCAAGCTGGCGAAGTACCTCCCTGTCCGCACCAACTTTCACGTTTACCATCACGAATGCCCTCGGCATCGTAAGTCCCTAATTTTTGATGGTGCGAGCCTGCGGCTATATATCCTAAGAGCTCGAATAAGGTGACCGACGTTTACCAGCCAGATGTGATAGTTCGTCCGACACGGCTATCCAGAAGGGTAGAGCCTCGTAGCCGAAGGATGCCGAACTGTCGGCCACTACTGTTTCTTCTTCTGAGGCAACTTGCTGGCCCAAGCGAGCGACCGAGACACCCACTGACGAGCAGTCGCTGGGTGGCTCCTCCAACTTCTCGGAATCAGGATGTATTCCTTCATCGGCCTGCCCCTCATGGGCTCGAACAAGGAAGCACCCTTCTCATTGAGAAGCTCCTCACGATCCTCACCTGATAGCCGCAAGAAGAGGTCGTTACCACAGACCCCCATGAACATGTTTCCGTTTACGAAAGCCGACACGTTCCCAAACATCGGTCGAACTTTTACACGGGGGTCATCGGGTAGAAGGGCCTTGAAGAACTCCTTGGTGCCTTCGTCCGGACGCGGAATTTTCAAACGGAGCATCTTTCAAGCGAACACCGTTAGTTATTGAATATTCCGCGAGGATAGGTCGATGTGGTCGCTTAAATGCTGTGAGCGAGTCGATTTCATGGCAAATTTCACAAACCATCATCGGAGGGTCGTGAAGGAATGGGATTCTAGGCCAATTACAGAAGTTCCACTCGAGGAATCTGCTACCCGTGTCGATCTCCCGTCTTCTCCTCGCTCGACCTATCCGAGCTGGCAGTTCTGCAATCTTCATCGCGCGTGGTTCATGTACGGCTGTCCAGCATGTTCGGGAAAGATCGTTCCATCCTACAGGCGGCCAGGATGCCCCCCTCTTTCAAATCGTCAGAATGCACAGAAGGTCTAGGCTCGAGGCCTGTTAGAAATCCAACGGCCTCCAAAGGGAGCTAATGCCACCCTTACCGAAATCCAGAATCCCGCTCACACAAGTCCAATCTCTCGGTAAGAATCGCCAAGTAGTCGAAGGGTTGGTGAATCTAGATGGACTAGCTTGGCTTCCCAGAACTCCTTGGACATTGTGGGCGACGTGGAATATTTCGGTTGCGGATGCGAGGCGCTGGTGGACCTGAAGAGTGGAGAGGCGAGAACTCAGTACCTGTGTGTTCGGCACAGATTCAATCTGAACCTGCCTATTTACGTGCTTGAGGCGATGAGGTAACCGCTGTCTCGGTTCGAGGTGACCGAGAGAAGACGCAGCGAATCTCGTGCCCCGCTCACGTAATCGAGGCCTACTTCCACAGCGAGTCATGCTACCGCAGCGATATCCCTCCCGGGGAAGATTCGCCTCGATGCCGCTATAGGGGAGAAATTACGAAATTAGTAACTGCTTCTTGCATAATTCCATAATATTGGAGGGCCCTCAAATGCTTCGTGAAAATACAGGTATCCTACGACTTCTTCAGAATCGCCCTCCTTGCAGCTACGGCAGCTCTGCTCGCACTGTCCCTATTCGGCGCACATCCTGTGTTCGCGGGCGAGGGCATCGGGCCGGGTGGGCCACACTAGGGCCCAACCCTAATATTTTTGACCGACCCTCTCCTAAACGTAATTGAATTCAAAGCTGTTCTTTGGTCAAAGAACCATCCATCTTTGCTGCGGAAATTTTCGTACGGGATTGTGTACGAGTAACTGGTGGAAAGGTCTAGAGCATGGGTCCTCCATTCGGAAAGCACCTCTTTCAAATTCTTATTCAGAAATCGTAACGAATCAATGAGGTGTTCTGCAGGCATCGCAGAGTGTGCCTGATAGTACCCGTCAGTCCTGCCTCCTTCGTAGTATGTGAATGGGAAGTTGTTGAACAGGTGCCTGATCTTGGCTAGTCGATATCTTGACAGGTTATCGAACTCGCAGACGAGGCCGATCACTTTCGTCAGTTCCTTCGGAGCTACTGGCAGCCACCGAACGTAGTAGGAGCTAATCATCGATGAAACATGATTTCGGTAGTGCCATCCGAGTGTTCTTTCCTTAATTCCCAGCACTCTTGCTATGTCTGCGAAGTTCCTCCAAGAATCCAATTCCAATTCCTTGATGACAAGGGTGTCAAGGGTGTCGATGTCGGGTCTTGCCGTCGGTTCGTGGACATGCGAAGCCCCGGGAGGATGCTCGGCCTCAGCATTGACATTATTCCAATCAATCGCCCACGTCCTCAAGCGGAAATCATGGTACTTGCTCTTCAGTTCAGGATGCCTGGTCCATTCGAGTCTTTCAGCCTTGGCACTCACAAGGATTCCGGCTTCAACCATTTGGTTGAGAAAGGCATGGAATTCATCACCGACTGAAACCGGGACTGCGAACATCGCGACATGCCAAGGTTGAAAGGCTAGGGCCGAACGGTATGTCAGAAAGGCGACCTTCGAGAGTCTCTCCAGTACCTCAGAGGCATGATCCAGCATGTCAGGAGAGAATTTGAGCATGGCAAAGTA
>JACPTA010000117.1 GCA_016193005.1 Nitrososphaerota archaeon
CATGATCCTGACCATATTCGCATACTCTGACGTGGACAGCAGTGGAACCAAGAACTCAGGCGACACTCCATACGGGCAGAGCATACCTTTCCAGGGATTGGTGGTGAATTGAGTCCTCTACGCTCTATGGGCAAGATGTCCCATTCGGACGTAAATCGATGGAGGCCCATTCTCGGAAAGTTACTTACTCTCGCAAGAAAATCGGGATCCAACAACGCTGCGTACGCCAACCTCGAGGTGAACTCGTGATTTGAAACTATTCAAGCCAAAGGACCCGACGGCAGGCAAGAGCTCGAACAAGAAGCTCGCAGTCAGATTCCCATTCACGGGGATGGCTATACCACCCACGTGGAAGGTCATCGACAGGTATGCCCTGAACGCCCCATTCGCATATGCAGTAGTCGCCCAGGATCCAGGGACGGGCTCGAGAAAGTACTTCCTCGACGAGGTTTTGCTGACCACCAAGGAAGCGGCGATCTACACCTACCTGCTCGAGACTCTCGAGAGCGAGCTTACCGTACCAAGAGGAAGCGTAGACCCTAGAACATATTTCACCGAACAAGCCAGAAGGATAGTTACGAAGTATTCGATCAACGCATCGCAGACGTCTTGGCCCAAGATCTTCTACTTCGCTGAACGGGACCTGGTGGGATTTGGCGCCTTGGACGGACTGATGCGCGATCCCCACATTGAGGACATCTCAGCGGATGGCGTCAACAGGCCCCTCTTCATCTACCAGCGCAAGTTCGAAAACCTGGAGACCAACGTTGTCTTCCGCGATGACGAAATAATCGACAATCTCGTCTCAAGGCTCGCGCACATGGCTGGGAAGCACGTCTCGACCGCGTTTCCTATCGTTCAGGGAACGTTGCCTGGAAGGCACCGACTCTCGGCCACGTTTAGGAGGGAGGTGTCCCCATATGGTGGCACATTCACAATCAGGAAGTTCAGAGAAGACCCTCTTACAATCATCGACATGCTCAACTTCAACGTAATCGACCACAATCTCGCAGCTTACGTCTGGTTCCTGATGGAGAACAGGGCTACCGCGATCGTCGCAGGGTCAACCGGCTCCGGCAAGACGACTCTGCTCAACTCGCTTCTGACACTCACGCGAATGAACAACAAGATCGTGACGATCGAAGAAGTACAAGAGATCAACATCGCCCACTCGAACTGGACCGCTCTCGTTTCGAGAGAAAGCTACGGGACGATGGAGGACGCTGGCAGGGGGGTGGGTCTCTTCGATTTGGTTAAGACGGCCATGAGAATGAGACCAGATATTCTCGTCGTTGGAGAGGTCCGGGGTGAGGAAGCATACGTGCTCTTCCAGGCTATCGCTAGCGTAACTGGTGATACGCCTGTGCTGGTGCGCGAGAATAACCAAGTCAGACTCAAGTCCATCCATGAAGTCGTCGATCCATTCTATCCGGGCGAAACTGAACGTGTTCCAATACCAGTCAAAGGCATTGACGTTTTGACATTTGATAATGGTAACAAAGTGACCTTCAAGCCAATAAGGTACGTATTGCGGCACAAGGCTGACGAGATATACAAGATACGGTATACTGGGGGCGAGGTTAAGGCGACTGGCAGTCACTCTGTCTTCGTCTTCCGTGACGATTGCGAGCTTGTTGCGAAGCCTGTTAGCGAGCTCAGGCAGGGTGAGATTCTTGCAAGCTTCTGCGGCTCAGACGAGAAAAGAGAAGCGCCCGAATTAGATGTCGAATCGATCTTAAGGCAATCAAATCCTGCTCGAGTCGTTACTCAGAGAATCGCTCCTCAGTGTCCTTTCTGCGCAACGAAGCGTACATGGCGTAGAGGGAAAGTCGATGACAGTCGGAGATATACCTGCAGTGGTTGCAAGAGGTCTTTTGCTGATGACAGGGAGGGTCTGATCTTCCATGACATGCTCGAGGCTGACGATGGAACGAGGCTAGTTTCCTTAACTCGCTCTTCCTCCATTCCAGCAAAAATCCCAGTAGACGAGCAATTCGCCAGGGTTCTGGGTATCTACATGGCGGATGGCTGCGTCAAACATCACCGTGGCGGTCGCATAGTCTTCTCACTAAGTTCTTCGGAGAAGCAACCTCTTGCAAATGAGGTCCAAGAATTCTTCTCACGATTCGGCGTCAATGCGTGTGTCGATGATAGAGGCACGTACATGCTGCTAGAATTCAATCATACCCCATTTGCACTCGTGTTTGAGGCCCTCTGTGGGAGGGAACTGAATGAGAAGCGGGTACCTTCTTTGATGTGGAGCGCGCCTCGAGAAATTGTCAATGCCTTCCTTGATGGCTGGAGGGCAGATTCCAGGAGGACGGTGAGGGGTAAGTTCGTCTCTTTCACCTCTGCTCGCTCGCAGCTCATCAATGAGCTATCCTGGCTCTCTCGCCTCCACGGCCATACATCGTTGATATCGGAGAGGAGCAGCAGATACAGGTCGGTGCAAGTCTCAAAGACTGGTATCCGTCAGAAGAGCGAGTCGATACCTGCCGAAGGATTGCTATTTAAAGACAACCGGGACTGCGGAGACCGCTGTAGGTGTCTTTAAGGAGACGTCGTTCCCGGGCAAGGTTACCATCCAAGACCGCCCCGATATGAATCCACGCTACACGTTGGGTTACCGGTTTTCTCGCCTGGCTCGACGCGTCCTTAGAATCCGCTGAACTCACCCCGGCGCAACGGGCCTGTACGACCATCGGGTTCTCGGACGAGGATGTCGAATCCGATTCGCATTCCATGAACAGTGCCGTTGAGGTTGTCCAACGGGCGAAGGCCTTGGTCTTCGATTTCGATGGCACCCTCGTCGACTCCGAGCCGATCAAGAAGCGCGCTTTTGAAGCCTGCTTTGCCGAATTCCCTGACCATCAGGGCGAGATACTTGCCTATTGCCGAGGTCACAACCACCTCACGAGGGGAGAGAAATTTCGGGATGTTTACGAGCAAATCTTGGGGCTGCCGTACACCGAGGATATTGCGACTAGGCTTGAGCGACGCTTTGCGGAATTAACCACGCGGCAGATCATGGAGGCCCCTGAGATCCCAGGTGCTTCTCG
>JACPTA010000118.1 GCA_016193005.1 Nitrososphaerota archaeon
CCTTCACATATGAAACAACCCTTCGGTCTGACGAGGCTGAGCCGTCGATCTTCTCCTTGTCTCCTGAGGCAAGTCTCGCAGAGGGCAAACTTGTTCAGGACCTCGTACACAAATCATCTGCCTCCCATCCTTCTCATCATCTGCCTGAACTCTCGGCCCTTGCTAGCCTTCATCAGGCTCTTCGTCTGCCTGTACCTTGTTATCAGGTCCCTGACATCCTTCTCAGTCCTTCCGGACCCTCTGGCTATCCGCTTGATTCTAGGGGCGTTGATCTTCTCCGGGCTATCCCTCTCTTCTCTCGTCATCGACTGGATTACGCTCTTCCAGACGGGGACGCTCTTCTCTACCTTCTCGAGGTCCTCATTCTTCAGGTTCCCAGAAAGTCCGGGAACCAGTTCTATAATCTTCTTCAGGGAGCCCATCTTCTTCATCTGCTCAAACTGGTAAAGGAAGTCGTCCATCGTTAGTTTTCCCGAGGCAATCCGCTGCACACTCTTCTCATCAACTTCGGTCTCCAGCCGCCTTGCCATGTCGAGTAGCGACTTCAGGTCTCCCATTCCCAGCAGCCTCCCGACGAACCGAGTGGGTGAGAACTCCTCTAGGTCATCGATCCTCTCACCAGTCCCAATGAAGAGTATCTTGGCTCCGGTGGCTGCCGCTGCAGCCAGCGCCCCACCTCCTTTGGCAGCGCCATCAAGCTTCGTCATTACTATCCCTCCGACAGGTGAAGCTTCATGAAATGCGGACGCCTGGTTGTAGCACTGCTGGCCGATTGTTCCGTCAACCACCAAGAGATTCATGTCAGGCTTGACTTTGGAGACTATCTTCCTCATCTCGTCAAGGAGACCCTTCTCCTCCTTGTGCCTGCCAGCGGTGTCCACTAGTATCAGGTTCTTGCTCTTCTCGAAATGCACCCTCCCATGCTCGGCGACTTTCACGGAGTCAACTTCCTTCTCCTCGCTGTAGACTTCCGCTCCAATGGGCTCACAGAGCATCTTCAGCTGCGTCACAGCGCCAGGGCGGAAAGTATCCGCAGCAACCACGCCAACTTTGTAACCGCGTTTCGCGTAGAGCCGCGCGAGTTTCGCCACCGTGGTCGTCTTCCCCGAACCCTGAACGCCCAACATGACTATCACGAAGGGCCTCTCCTTGCTAGGCTGGAACGCCGTATCCCCTCCAAGTAACTTGCTCAACTCCTCATACAGTATCTTGACCACTCCGTCTTTCCGAGTCATCCCTGCCACCGGCTTCTCCTCCAGCGCCCTCCTCTGGACGTTCTCTGTTACACCGAGTACAAGTTTGACGTTAACATCGGCAGCAATCAATGCTCTCTGGAGGTCTTTCGAAAATTCTCTAATTGCTTCTTGGCCGACTACGTCTACTCCCAACAGTTTCTTCACGGCATTCTGGAGGCCGCTCTTCAACGAATCGAGCATTCGATTCGCACGCGAGTGTCTGCTTGATAACGCTCTTACCCCGACGTGAGGACAGCGACTTCTTGCCACATTCGTGTCAACCGGAGGAGATGACGCAGGATTTCTTCTGAAATGCGACCCTTCTCAAACAAGTACCCACGGAATTTCCCCGTGCTATGAAGTCTGAAGTTCACGTAATCCTGAGTGAAACGTCTAACCTCGAATATATACGTAGACATGGAACAAGTAGGACGAGTTCGGATTAGATGAGACCTCTCAAGTTCGGCCTTTTCCAAGCCACGTACTCTACGCACGATATGGTGGAGATCGGGGTTCAAGCTGAGAAGCACGGTTTTCATTCGGTGATGATGGGGGACCATTTTCTTGACCTGACGGGACTTGTCAAAGTCGACCCGTGGACCGTACTAGCAGCGATTGGTGCCAAGACGAAGAGAATCAGACTCACAACCTACGTAACCGATGTGCTCAGGACCCATCCGACGAAAGTTGCTCACATAGCCGCGACCCTCGACGAGCTCACCCATGGAAGGGTTTCGGTCGGGCTCGGAGCGGGCGAGGCGCAAGAGTAAGAGAGTGAATTTCCAAGGCAAGTTCTACAGGCTGAGAGACGCATGGATGCAACAACAACCGACTCAAAAACTAGGTCCTCCGATTCTCATCGGAGCACTAGGTGCCTCTCGAACGCTTAGGTTGATCGGGGAGATAGGCGATGGGTGGGTGCCGGCCTACAGTTCACTCGAACTCTTCGAGAAAAGAGTGCGAATCATCAAGGAGGCAGCGGTTTCCAACGGGAGAGATCCAAACTCAATCGAATACACAGCTCCGATTCTCGGTGTAATGACCAAGGAACAGAAGACCAAGAAGAAGGCCCTGCAGGCGTACAAGAGCCTGCTTCTCTCCTTGGCTCCCAAGTACATCAAGAGAGTGGGGCTACCTGCGAACGTGGAGGTCGACCCGACCTACTCGTACCAGCAAGTCATTCCGGGCGACAAGGTGGTGAAGGACTCGGAGGCGCTGGCGATGGGAATACCGGACGAACTAGTCGAAAAGTTCCTCGTGATAGGAGGCGCGGAAGACCTCGTTGAGGGAGTCGATCATTACAGGAAAGCCGGGGCGACGAGCATCCTCTTCTGGGACATGGTGGCGGAGGGGCTCCTCAACTCCATCCCAGTGGCTGTGAAGAACATGAGGATCTTCAGGGAGAACGTTGCCTCTCACTTCAATGAGCGTTAGTCCACATCCATGTGTGGAATCTTGGTTGGGTAGGATACATAGGAGAGAATTTGGCGTAGATCTTACCAGCCTGGTATTGTCCGTGAACTTTGTAGGCCTCTTCGCAGTAGTTCACGATGTCCTTAACGGAAACGAGTCTTCGCCGATGTGGCGATTACACAAGGGGCCTTCTTCACGTTCGACGATAAAGCATCGAAGAACCCTAAATGGATTCGCACCTGTCGATCGACCCAGCCCTCTGAGATTCCTTGATAGCATCTCCACCCCGGGGTTTCCTCCTAATTCGGTCATTCGTCAGCCAATCTTACTGCCATCGCGGAAACCCTAGTCAGACTAAGCTGGCGCCCTGAAGGTAAGAGGGTCAACTATCCTCAACCTGGTCATGTACCTCTGAAGAATTACGGCTGCTATTATTGCTGGGATGACGGATATTGAAGTAAATGCCGTAAAGATCGTGGGGTTAGCGACGGTCGCACCGATTATCGGAGAAGCGACTGCGGGAGCGATTGTATACAGGTCTTTCACATAGCCGAGAAGAAGCGCGAAGATGAACTCGTTCCATGAGGTTAGCCAAGCCAAGATTCCAACTGCAGCTAGCCCAGGGGCCGCTATCGGAATTATGACCTTTGTGAACATCTTCATACGCGAACACCCGTCGATTCTAGCCTGTCTGTCCAGTTCGATGGGTAGAGAGGAGAAGAAACCTGAGAGGACCCAGGTGGTGAGTGGGATGGTCAAAGTCATGTGGGCGAAGACCAACCCGGGAATGGTACCCAGAAGACCGATCTCTTTGTAGAACTGGTAATAGGGTATGCTGGCAGAGATCGGTGGAAGGGAACGGGCGAAGAGTATAAGGAAGAAGATCGCCGTCCTCAGGGGGAAGCTGAAACGAGCGAAGGCGTATCCTGCCGGGATACAGAGCAGAAGACTTAGAGCCATCACCAGAGATGCAACAATCGTGCTGTTTCCGATCCCACTGAGGAATGCGGGGACGAGCCCTAGCCCGCCGGCTGAAACGGCCGATGTCTTGATCACTCCTAGCGCTATTAGATAGTTGTCGAGGGTGGGCCGAGGAGGAAAGAGGTGTGCAGGAATTGTAAACATGTCAGATGATGCCTGAAACGAGATGTTTATCAACCAATAAAAGGGAAAAAGACTCCAGAAGACGATTAGAATCGCGGGGGCGATAACTCCTTTCTTCGTGATAGGATTCGACCCTTTCAATGTTGAAAGAGGAAAGATGCAATTTAAATCTTCTGGCGCCACCGAAGGCTCTGTCAAATTAAGACCTCCCCCGAAGAATGCCAATGAATCTTTGAGACTCGGTCTGTCGTCGTACTCTTTTGGGGCCCTCCCAACCCATCCACTCACCCTCACGTGATTGTGAGCGAATCTGAAGACGCTTATCCAGTCGTACGTGTCAGTTTTCCTACCCGATCGGAATCAATCTTCACCGATTAGCTGGAACGGTTCCATGACGCCCCAGCATAGCCCAAGACAATAACCCTTGGTCTGCGATTCCATCAGAGGAGCTTCTTCACGGCATTCTGGAGGCCGCTCTTCAACGAATCGAGCATTCGATTCGCACGCGAGAATCACGTCGTTATTTAGTCGTTCCATGGGGTGCAGCAATAGATGAGGGTAGGTATCCTTCACTCGGGGGGAAAGGACTCCACATACGCGGCGTATCTCGCTAAACAACGGGATCAAATCGCGTGTCTAATAACCGTACAGCCGCTAAGAGAGGGGTCTTACATGTTCCATCACCCAACGATTTCGTGGACGAAGCTTCAGGCAGAAGCGATTGGACTGCCCCAAGTGCTCGTGAAGACCGAAGGAGTGAAGGAGGAGGAACTATCCGACCTCAGGAGGGCGTTTGAACTAGCGAGGGATGGTTACTCGATTGAAGGAGTCTACACAGGTGCGCTTGCGAGCGTCTACCAAAAGTCTAGGGTCGAACGGATTTGCTCAGAGCTTGGGCTTGATTGTATCTCGCCCCTCTGGTTGATCGAACCAGAGACTCATCTCCGGAATCTTGTAAGGGACAGATTTCTTGTGATAATTACTGCGGTCGCCGCGCTTGGACTCGACGAAAATTGGTTGGGAAGGGTAATCGACGACGAAGCTATTCGGGAGCTGGTGTTTCTTCAGCAGAAGTACGGACTTCACATCGGGTTGGAGGGAGGGGAGGGAGAGACGTTCGTTCTTGACTGCCCACTTTTCAAGAAGAAGATTGAGGTTCTATCGACCGAGAAGTATTGGCTAGGAGACCGCGGTCACCTGGAGATTAAAGAGGCTAAACTAGTCGAGAAGAACCTCCACTAACGCTGTGAAATGGGGTTCAGGGCCCTTTGAATAGAAGTGGTTCTCTTTTCAGTTACCAATGTCCATGAATGCAGTAGCCGGGACCATGCACTTGCCTGGACCCGCCTCCCCCAGACCTCGTGGCCAGGGCAGACCATACTTTCTCTTTAAATCGTAATATCCCGCGTAGAGTTCTATGAAATACTCCAGCGGTGGAGCCTTTGATCGGTTCTTCCCGAAATAGGACAGGGGTTCCACGGCCCAGTTGTCAAACTTTGGAGTCACCTCATTAATCATAAAGAATTCTATTCCCTCTAGGGTTGATTGTACCGCATCCTTCGGATTCTTGAAACCTATCTCGAATCCGTTGCAATTGGCCATCTCAACGCCGGCAACAAAGTTTGGACTCACGTTGCCGATGCCGAAAACTCTCGATGCCTCAATGGCTCTCTTTATCCACTCGTCTCTCCCGATGAACTTGTTCTTCCCCGGGCAAATCACCGAGAATAATTTTGGATCCCAGACCTCCAAGTTAGGATGATAGTAATCAACGCCAGCCTCGTAGAACTTCTCGCAATCCGTCTTCGCGAAGGCCTGCGTATTCAACCTGCAGGGGAAATCCCTGCTCAGGTGCTCCTCGGTCACCTTGATGTAGTTGAGGTAGAATTCCACCTCCTTCTTTGGATCCTTTATCGCTCCTCCGGTAATCAGGTACCTTCTAGTATTCGGATCCTTGGATGACAGTTCAACAGCCTCCGCCACTTTTTCCACAGGGACGATGGCACCCAGCTGTTTTCTTAGGCTTCCCCACTCCCTGTAATTCTCGTTGATGTCGCAGAACTTGCACTCCTCCTTCTCCCCCCAGTACTGGCAGGTCCTGAACGCGGTGACATCGACTGTCTGACCCCAGTATATCGCCGGCGCGACGGTCTCTACCGGAGTTCCGTCCTTCAATCGAGACTCATAGTAGTCATGCTTCGGTACGAAATCCACCCCTGCCAGAGGTAGATCGCCGCATAGCAGTTTGAGCCTAGAATCCACGAGGTCAACCCTGTAGATCGAGTTCGACGACTGCCTGCACTGAAGAACCGTGGGTCTGAGGCCAAACGGCCCTGACTCGATCCTGATCTCCTGAGGAATTATTCCCGCCTTGCTCTTCACATCTGCGGGAGCATCCACATCGAAGGTGAACAGGAAGTACGCTTTCCTCTGAAAGTCGCCTTGAGCTTTGAGAGCGGTATTCGTAAAGTTGATTCCGCGCGAGAGAATATCCTCTTTGACTACAAGCTCCCTGGGGATGTCTGGATATTTGTCGAAAAAGAACTCTAACTCTGTCGTTTGTGTAGCCATCTAACTCCCCGTCTCTGGTGCATCCAAACATTCGTGAACGAGGTCATTCCTCCACCTGTTTGGCGCCTGTGGCGCTGAATGTATATCAATTTTTCATGCCCACGCGGCTGTCCGCTGAGGCAACCGTCCGCGAAAGACACTCGTAGGTGCGGGCTATCGATGAAGCCAATCAGATACTCATGCAAAAGAGTGCTACCGCTCAATTCAGGATGAAATGCGGTTCCAACTACACTACCCTGCTGAACCACAACGATGTTACTGTCTAGCCTTGCGAGCTCCTCGACTCTCCACCTAATCGAGCTGATTCCGAAATCCTACATTTGACTATAACCTCCATCCGACCGATTAATACAATGTACCGCGAAAGATATTACTTACCTTGACAATCTTCTAGATTCGCTAGCTCTAAGTGAGTAAAACGGAAGAGCCGTCAGAGTCTTTCGATGAAGATATCCAACTACGATAGAGCTAGCGCGACGATTTCTTCCCCGAGTAGTTCATGTCTTCCGCGGCGTACCGAACCTAGCCTGTTCCCTTTACTCTCATTATCTTCTTCTTCTCCATGACTGACCAGTACTCGACCTCCGTTCCAGGTTGCAGCCTTCCTTGGAACTCTGGCTCCGTCGGAACTGGTGTTTCGAAGACTTCGAACGTCTGGAGGTCCATCAGCTGTAGGCTGCTGGGTGTCGCTGAGACGATCTGCCCGCTCCGCTTGTCGATCATCGGGATTTCAATGTGCGTCTCGGCGGTTCCAATGTAACTCCTCTTAGAAGTCGTGAATACTGAGACTGCAGTGAGCCTAACCTTTGCACTTCCGTGCTTTCCTGGTTTGCTCTTCTCGACCTCCACGACTCTACAGGGCTCGCCATCAATGATGACGTAGCTGCCTTCCTTGACGCTCCCCAAGTCGGCGGGTCTGCTCAATACTCTACGCGCTCGACTTTTCAAACAAAAGTAATTAAGCCTTGATTGACATGCCGAAAGCGTCAGAAGAATTAATAGGTTGAATGATGTTGACGTCGGTCCGTTGCGTGACAGCCAAGGATTCACCGCCTCGGCCCTGTTAGGAACGAGGATAGATAGCGATTAGCAGAATTAGAACGCATTGGACGCGCATGCTCCTCAAATGAGACTGACAGAGAAATAACAAACAGCAATGAACCGAATTTGAACGAGAGAATCTACGTCTTGGATTCGACTGCATTTTACGCAGGCATTCCACTCAAGGGCGAGGGCAGATACTATTCCACCTATCAGGTCCTAGGGGAGGTGAAGCACTACAGCTTGACCTCTCAGTTCATCCATTCGAGGGTGCAGGTGCTTGAACCCTCGAAGGAATCCCTTCAGAAGGTCAAGACGGTAGCGGCAAAGACGGGGGACTCAAAGTCCATCTCTGAAGCCGACATCTCAATCATTGCGCTCACCCTTGACCTCTCCGCTTCCAGAAAGGAAGAGAATATCGTTCTGGTCACGGATGATTTCGCAATCAGGAATGTTGCAGAAGTGCTGGGGGTCAACCTCTCCGAGACCACAATACGGGGAGAGTGGAAGAACATCACCTGGATAACCTACTGCAAGGGTTGTGGGAAGGAGTACCCGAACCCGAAGGCGACGGTGTGCGATGTCTGCGGCACGAAGCTGAGCCGGAAGCCGGGAACAACCAAAGCCGCATGAATGAATCGGGGCCGCTCTGGTAGGTTCATAACACGCAGGCCAAGGATAGATGAGGTTCAATGCCAGAGACAGTTATCAAAGTGGAGAATCTGGTGAAGAGGTACGGTGAACTCGTTGCCGTCGACCACGTGTCATTCGAAGTTTCGAAGGGCGAGATCTTTGCCTTCCTTGGCCCAAACGGAGCGGGGAAGACAACCACCGTGGAGATAATCGAGTGTCTCCGACCTTCAGTGCTCTTGACAGGTTGACCGTCAGGGAGAACCTCACGCTCTTCGCGAAGATGTACGAGAAGCCCGGCAGCGTTGTTGAACTGATGAATCTTCTCGGTCTGACCGATAAGTCAAACGCAAGGTTCGGGAGCCTTTCTGGAGGGTTGAAGCAGAGAGTCGGTGTGGCGGCAGCGCTGGTCAACAATCCTGACCTCGTCTTTCTGGATGAGCCCACAACAGGGCTCGACCCGGAGATTCGTCGAACTACATGGAACGTGATCAGCGGTCTGAAGCGCTCTGGAAGGACGATCTTCCTCACGACCCACTACATGGAGGAAGCGCAGTTTCTCGCAGACCGCATCGGGATTATCGTCAAGGGCAAGATTGCGGCAATCGGTACTCCGACCGAACTCATGGAGAGGTACGGTGGACGGAAGGTGATGGTTTTCAAGAACCCGGGAGAGCAAGTCTTCGCTGCGTTAAGGGCTGACTTCGAGCATCTTCAAATGCGAGGGGCGGACTGCATCCTCCCGTTCACGCGAACGTCCGAGATTCAGGAGGCACTCACCGCCCTCTCACAGAGGGGGCTCTCGACCGAACTGGAAGTCAAGTCTCCGACGATAGAGGACGTGTTCCTCAAGCTCACAGGCTTCACCATAACGCAAGGAGGGGAGGCTGCATGAGCCGCACGCTCGCCATCTTCACGGCCGTGAGCAAGAATTGGCTCAGGAGTCGTTCAGGACTCTTCTTCAGTCTCCTATTCCCCCTCATGCTCCTTCTCGTATTTGGCGCGGTCTTTGGCGGCGGTAGTTCTGGGGCGTACAGCATCCAGATACAGAACAAGGATCTGAAAGCCGACGGCAGTCCGACAACCATCTCGAGTGAGTTCGTGCAGGCCCTCAACCAGACAAAGGCACTGTCAATCTCCCCGATACCCGCCTCGGCCGACGCCAAGTCTTACGTCAAGAACACCACGGGGTTCTTCGGAGGTAGGCAGCGAATCCTGATTGTCTCCCCAGGGTTCGAACAGAACCTTCTCAATGGAACCGCGAGAGAAAGGTTGAGCGTGACCTTCAGCACGCTCCAGGATTTGCTGCAGCGTTTCGGCCAGACCCTCCCTTCCGACCAGAAGCAGGGGATACAACGAGGTCTGACGGGCTTGAATGATACACTATCACAATTCCCTGCCTCCAACGCGTCGCTCACCTATTATTCGGAAGCTGATGACGTCGGTGGCCAGGTCGTGAAGGGAATAATGTCAAGCGTCGCGAACTCCCTCAACGACAGGCTTGTCGGGGCGCAACCGCTGATCACTTTCTCGGACCAGCCCATCGCAGCCAGGGGGTTGCACCCAGTCGACTACTACCTTCCGGGAATCACTGCAGCCTTCATAATGACAAACGGGGTCATCGGGCTGACGAGCA
>JACPTA010000057.1 GCA_016193005.1 Nitrososphaerota archaeon
AACTGGCGCCCAAAGAACTCCATTCGCTCGGGATCCAGTGGGCGGGTTCGGGTGGAGACGCAGGTTACGAAAGTCGATACTCAAGCCGCACGCATACCCTAATCGGTGAGGGATATTTTTTATCTCTGAGGAGGCAACGCAACGCAGACCTAATGAATGGCGATGAAAGTGTCATGGAGGTGGAAGGCGGGGAATCCCTCAGCGCCAACGACGTATTCAAGATCCTAAACCATCCCGCCAGACGAGCGATTATCAAGCTCCTCCACGAAAGGATTCAGATGACCTACTCAGAGCTCCTGAGAGACTTGGTGATGGATGAAGGGCAGTTCAATTTCCATCTGAGGCTCGTCAAGAAGCTGACCGAAGAGACGAGCGACGGAAAATACACCCTGTCGCACATGGGTCGACTGGCCTATAGTCTTCTTCTCTCCGTCGAAAAGGAGAGCGGGGTTGCAGAGTCGTCAGTCGCCCAGCCAATCATGACCAAGGGGATCGTGGGCAGAAGAGTTGCGGCTTTCCTCATTGACGGCCTGATCTTCTTTACGTTTACGGCAGCGGCATTCGACCCTCAACTGTGGAATGACATCAGTGAGTTTACGATTCACACCGGATCCGTGCTGACGCTTCATCCTTGGTTCTTCCATGCCGAGCATATCCAGCAGCTTGGAGAGTTCGTATCTAGGCTGATCGGCGAATACTCGCACATCTTCTTTGCCATCTTCATCGCGTTCACCCTCATGGATTCGTACAAGGGTCAGACGCCGGGCAGGTACGTGTTGGGGATAAGGGTGGTATCCACCTCCAACAGGAAGCTCGACCTGATTGAGGCGGCAATAAGAAACATAGGTAAGGTGTTCCTGCTGCCGCTCGACTTGCTCATGGGGCTCGTTTTCTACCGCAAGCCTGGCTACATCAGATTCTCCGACTTCTATACGCACAGCAAGGTGGAAAAAGTGAAAGTAACACCCTTGGAGGCTGAGAAATGCACCGTTGAAGCGGGAAGTGCTGACGCCGCTTCCGGCTAAGTTAATTCGCAATCTTTGTCTCTCGTGTTCCCGCGAAAAATTCGATGAGACTCATCATGAGTCCTGAAATACCTTGAAAGATCAGGCCCGTCACCGACAACCAGTAAGCCGCTGGACTGACACGGAACGCAGCTACCACATCCGTTCCCTCACTATTCCCTGAGGTTGCCATTCTTCTCATCTCGAAGTGCTAATCCGCTTCTATTTGGAGAAAAGGTATTTTTTGTGATGGGTTGTGGCTTCACGTCTAGTACTCCATCCATTCATATGAGGCCCAACGCTAATAGTGACAGGATCACGAAGCCCCCACCCATCATCAATGTTCCAATGAAGAGCTTAACCCTGTCCTCGGAAGTTTCGCGCCACTTTCTGAATCGGAGTGTCACAGTCTTGCTCGAGCAGAAGAGGAGTATCGCAAGCAGAGGAATCACGAAGACAAGGTTGTAAGCTGCGAGGTACGGAAGGAAGAGTGACGAACTCGAGATCAGCCCGATGAAGGTCATGTAAATCCCTCCAGTGCATGCGCACGGGAAGTTGTGAAGACCTACAAGTGTCCCGACGAAGATAACTGCAGGGAAGCTTGTTCCCTTGCTGAAGGAACGCATGTAACCTACTACCTTCTTGCCCAAGCTGTTTGGAATCATCGTGGGAATCGTACCAGCACGGAAGTAGTTGACGATATTTGCGGCTCCGAAGAAAAGCATCAGACCCGCCCCGACTCTCGACAGGAAGTGAGGGATTAAGGGTAAGCTAATGGCGAGAAGGGCTACGCCCAGACCCGTTGTGAAGTAGGAAATGTAAACCCCCGCTATGTAAGCGAAGCCGAGCAAGAGCACCTTGCCCCTTGAGACATTGTAGAGGAACATTAGAGAGATGAACAACGCAAGCAGGGTCAGTGCGCACAGGTTGAGGCCGTCAAGAAGCGCAAGGAGGAGTATCGATGGGTTAACCATTCATCTCACTGCGTTACCGTAACCGTTCCAGACATGAATGAGGCGCTCGGGCTGGGGCTCGTTATGTTGCAGCATGTCAAACACCAGAACGTGTACGTGCCCGGGCCCGGAAAGACTACTGTGAAGACCTGAGAATTCCCAGCCTTCACATAGACCTCAGTGTTAGTTTCCTTGAGGATGAATGAATGGATGTTGTCTGAATGGCTTGCCTCCTCTGGCAACGTCATCAGCATCACCCTCACCGTAACGCCAGCTCTTGCCTCGAAATGGTCGGGATTCCACCCTCTCATTGAAACGAGGAGGTGAACGTCAGCATCAGGCGTGTTCGCAGCCGGCTGACTGCCGGGAAGGGTAAACCAAACACCTAGAAGAGCGAGTATACCGATGGGTAACAGCAGAAGCCAACCGAATCGCTTTCCTTGACTCTTCCTGTGTCTCCTCGCCAAGCTCTAGCAGCTCTGATCAGACTCTTTTTCTTTTCCCTCATCTGATTAATCTGTTCTCCCTAAACCATTAGGCCTAGTCTGAGTAAGAAGACGGTTTCGAGTCCTTTCAATGGCCCCTTCGCTCTATGTCATCCATGTAGGCAAAGACGTCTTCTGGTCTGGTGTTGGTCTCAATCGATTTTCGAATACTACCAATAGAGCGGACTGTAGCGTTGATCAAAATCTTCCCAAAACGCAACATGCCGCTATCTATGTACCATCATGGCTGGCATATTGGTGATCCTAAGAATAGGAACGTCCAGCGCCAAATTAGTGTCAATATTGGTCTTCAGTATCTATTCCCATTACAGTCCTCGCGAGTTGAATTGACATATCTATTTCAACAAGCTCGTTCGCGAGCGCTAGGCATCTTGTAGCCAATACGGGTTAGTATCACCCACCCTGCGGCGAAATCGGGTGTCAGGTTTATTAGGGAAGATCGAGAGTTCCCGATTGGAGTCTGATTGAGTTCAGAAGACCCGTCACCTCTCGTGACTATTGCGGGTTGGGTAGTCGTCACTGCATTCCTAGCTCTGATCGCAAGCACGACGGCTCCCTTTGGAGCGTTCTTGGGCGACACTCAGTACGCGGTCGTAAGTACTGTCCATGGCATGCTCGCCACACTCGGGGTCATAATCGGTACCGTAGCCACCTACCTTGGATGGAGATTGTTTACTGGAAAGATTAGAGCCTTCACGGACCTGAGGATACTTTCCGTACTCTCGGCTCTCATCGCGACGGGAACCGTGCTCTTTGGTAACTGGATATACGTAGCGTACAGAGCCACAGGTGGACCGAGGGAGTTCTTCCTCAAGAATAACCCCGAGATTCACGAGATCTTCTTCGAATTCAAGGAGTTCATAGCCTTGTTCACTATTCCGCTAAGCATAGCTGCCGCGTTTATCATCTGGCGCTACAAAGATCAAGTCATCGGCGACAGACCGCTTCGCACTTGGGTGTTCATCGCAATTATGATTGCATGGACTGCCTTGATGATTGCCTTCTTGCTTGGCGCGGGGATAACGAAGGTAAGGAGCGTGTGAAATGATGACCGAAAGAAGACCAAACGGCGAAGCCGTGGCCGCCCTCCTCTCAGCGATGATAGGGTTGCTCACCATGGGCCTGGTGCACACTGGCACAGATGCTTCGAAGGACTTTTCCACGTGGGTTCTGAGCGTAGGCAAGGCTTGGATTCCTAACGCCCAAGGTCTGGGTCCTTACAGCGGTAAGGAGACGTTTCTGCTCGTGACCTGGATTCTGAGTTGGGTCATCCTTCACTTTGTCTTGCGGAAAAAAGACGTACGCCTGACGGTGCCTGTAATAATCTTCGTCGTTGGCACAGCACTTGCCACCCTTCTGGTCTACACCCCGTTCATCGAATTCATCCTTGGGAAATAGTCTACCATCCCTTAGACGGCTAGCCCAGCGATTCCGTGACGTTCGTTGTTGGGCACCTTCAATTGTCATTATTGTTGGAAGCCCGTTTGACGTGTGCGAGATGGAGCACACGCAGGGCTTCAGCTTCACCTTCGGCACAGGGGATGTACATGCCCGCAACTCTGATCTGCCTCCTGCATGATGGGAGCAATCACGGTAGGGTGGGAAGAAGATGACCAGGATCGACTCTTTCGGTCTCCCGTTTGATTGTTCAATTATCAACAACAGCTCAACATCTAGTTGATTCTCAAACTTGAGAATCGTATTCCGAGTTTAAATGTGCGGAGTCCGGCTCGTCCTAATCTGTTAGGGAGACAGGTAAAGAATATGGCTAATGAAGGCAGGTCAACTGATCGAAGGATGGAAAGAAGCGATAGATCGAAAGCTATCATTGCTGCGACGATCATAGTCGCAGGTCTGTTAGTCATCGGCGTCATTAATTTCAGAGTTCCCACTCTGCCGATGGCTTCAGCGACAAGTGTCGTAAACATCACACTCGTCGCCAAGGAGGTGCAACTTGAGGTAGCTGATGGCGTTACGTTCAACGCCTGGACCTTCAACGGAACCATTCCCGGTCCAACAGTCTGGGTAAATCAGGGCGATACCATACACTTCAAGCTGATCAACGATGGCTCAATGGGCCATTCAATGGACTTTCATGCTGCTGAGATAGATTGGTCGGTCGCCTACGCGACCATCGCCCCTGGTGAAACCAAGACATTCGATTTCACGCCCAGATACCCCGGAGTCTTCATGTATCACTGCGGGACTCCCCCTGTTATCCAGCACATTTCTAACGGGATGTACGGGGCGATCATAGTGAAACCCGTCACGCCTCTTCCACCTGCGCCTGGCGGAGAATTTGTGCTCGTCGAGAGCGAGTTCTACACCAAGCACAACGCTGACGGCACCTCCACCGGCGACATAGACAAGATGCTCGCTGCCAATCCCGATTATGTCGTATTCAATGGAAAGGCCTTCCAGTACCAGAAGTCGCCACTATTGGTCCAGCAGAATGAAAGAGTTCGGCTCTACCTCCTAAACGCTGGTACAAACCTGAACGAGGCATTCCACGTGATAGGAGCAATTCTTGATACAGTCTACATTGATGGCAATCCAGCGAACGTCCAGCGCGGCCTGCAGACAGTTGACCTACCGCCGTCTGGAGGCGCCATAGTCGACCTGTACTTCCCTGATATCGGAAAGAACCCATTCGTGACCCACGCGTTCGCGTACGCCTCAAAAGGAGCGGTGGGAGTATTCCAAGTAGTCGCTGGGGCTACGGTTTCATCATCCACTTCTTTCTCGACAACATCCGTCGCTACTTCGACCTCTCCGACTACGACTTCGAGTGTCAGCATCGTGTCGGGAGCGGCTGTGGACACCTCGAATCCTGGTTACTTGCCTGCGAAAATCACCGTGATAATCGGGGTCAACAACACCATAAGATGGACGAACGACGACAACGCCCCCCACACCGTGACAGCCGCTGACAAGAGCTTTGATTCAGGAAACATGAATCAGGGCGATACCTTCACCTACACATTCACAACAGCTGGGACCTACAACTACGTGTGTCTTTATCATCCTTGGATGAAGGCCGTTGTAGTTGTCTTGAAGGCTCCCTGAGCTTGTCAAGGTGCGAAGGTAGAGACTCAAGCAAAATGTCCACAACTGTACTCCTTTAGGATTGGGCTGTAATAAGAGACAAAGATTCCTGACCTGCGGTTTCGAACGATGACTTCCTCGCAGAATCGCTTTATCGGTGCGAGCTACACGTCGGAAGTCTGTCAGGTGTAAGCATAGCAAATTTCGCCCTCATGTCGATGGCGCCGTCCAGTTTGGTGCACCCCTGTGGGCCGTCGTTCAATGCGCATCTTAGTCACCCCCCGTCGATACCTAACACGTTAGGGACTAGTTTTATGACGTTCTAGTCATCTGAATACGCCGATTGAAATGTCAGTCACAGAAGATGAAAAGAACCCGGAGTTCTTCAGAAAAGACTTTGCTTCCATGGCGGACTACTTCTCACCGGCGATCAAGAGTTTGCAGGATTTCCTTGGCATAGGATCGAAGGAAGTCCTCTATCAACTCGGGGCCATTTTCGGACAGAAGATGGGAGAGAAGTACAAATCGATGGAACCTAAGCAGATGCTCGAGGAACTATCAACTATCTGGGAGAAGATGGAGATTGGAAGGCTGAACGTCGAGAAGAGCGACCCGCTGACCATACTCGTGTCAGATTGCAGGGTGTGCGGGCAGTTGCCCGGAACCGGGGGAATGTACCACTGCGCGTTCCACGAGGGATTCTTCCAAAGTTTGCTGACCGCTCGCTTTGGTGGCAGAGTCGCTCTCGTCCAGCAGACGAACTTCGAGGGGATTGCTGGGACATGGTGCAGGAGGTTCGTCGCGGATGTCAAAGTTTGAGGTGAGGGGGATGTCCAAGAGAAAGTCCAGCATATCTGAATTGAAGAGTGTTTGTTTCCTTCAAATTATATACCGTGACCGCGGAGCCTTCTTGGAGGGAATAATTTGGCAATAACTCTGACAGTCAAGAGCATTGCGAAACCGAATATCATATCGCTCGACAAGTCAAAATCCGTCAAGGAGGCGGCAGGGTTGATGGTCAAGAACAACATAGGTGCGATTGTGGTCACCGAGTCGGGCAAGTACGTAGGAATCGTGACGGAACGGGACATATTGAAAAAGGTCGTGGCAAATATATCCTTCCCACCCACCACCAAGCTGAGCGATGTGATGAGCAGCCCTCTCATCACCATAGATGCAAGAGCTGGTCTTGGTGAGGCAATGGCCCTAATGGTGGAGAAGAAGATCAGGCGACTCCTGGTAAAGGAGGATGGAAAGATCATAGGCCTCTTCACTC
>JACPTA010000046.1 GCA_016193005.1 Nitrososphaerota archaeon
CGATGAACCTGCTCGACTGCTCACTGGTAGAGAAGAGCGGGAAGACACTGCTCGACTTCGGGGACTTCAGCCTCGACATCGCCGGCCTTGCCCAGGGTCAGATGGCCCGAAGCGCCCAAAACGTCTACGCGGGGATACGCGCCTCAGACATTATCGTAAGCCCCAAGGCAAACGGGGAATCCGTCAGGGCCGATGTTGAAGCCGTGGAAGTCGTCGGAGACAGCTACGTGCTGGACCTCAAGATAGGAGGCACCACCCTCCAGGCTCTTTTTGCCGGGGAGTACGGAGCAGCTCAATGGACCGAGGTCTGGCTGTCTTTCAGGAAGGAGAAGATCCACCTCTTCGACAAACATACCGGCGCAGCCATAGCCTAAGGCTGGTTCTGGCGCCCGTCTCCCGTAATCTAGATGGTGGGAGAAAGGGTTGTCAACATGTAGACCTCGGCGCACCGATTCCAATCAACCGAGTCCAACAAACGCTTAAATAACTTGCAAGAATCGCAGAGAAATTACATTGAGTAGGCCCCAAAAGAAGGCTCCGAAAGACTCGGAAAATTCGCAGTTCAAGGAATCTGTTGAAAAAGTTCTGAACAGCAGGATAACAAGGAGGCAGGCGATAGGCAAAGGTGCTGCCGCGGCCATTGGAGCCGGCATAGTCATAGTTGCTGGCGGCGCGGGATATTACGCTCTGACTTCGCAGCCAGGCGCTCCAACGACCACGACCTCCGCGGCCCCCACGACGACCACAGCCGTCACCACAACCAGTGCCGCAGGTGCGGTGACCGTCGACTATGTCATCTGGACCTGGGGAGTCGAGTTGGTGCAGGACAACGTCAAGAAGTTCATGGGAACGCACCCTGACATCAACGTAAAACTTAGCGATATCGCGCAGGAGACGTACAGGGAGGGACTGATTTCAAAGTTCACTGGTGGCAACACACCTGACCTCCTGTACTCTAGCACCGAGTGGCAGACAGAATTCGAGTTCGCCGGATGGGTCACGCCATCGGAAGACCTCTACCCAGAAGTCAAGAAATACTACGATTTGATTGCGCCTGGTTTTCAGCCAGGAGTCCTGAGCCGCGAAGGCACAATCATGGGGTTACTCTACTACGGTGACCACACAAACTTCGTCGTAAACAAGAATCACCTCAACCAGCTCGGACTCCAGGTGGATGGGTCCAAGTCACCAACCTGGGACGACGTCAGGGACTGGGCGGTGCAGCTGAAGCAAAAGGGCGTCAATCAGTACCCTATGGGGGCGTTCCTAGGGAGCTATGGCTTTTGGCAGACCTTCTACACGTTCGTGATGGGGCAGAACAAGCCGATTGACAGCAAAGGAATCCACTGGCTCTTCGATGAAGACCTCAACCCCGTGATGGACAAGAATTCTCCGCTCTTCAACACGCTCAGGTGGCTCATGGATGTAGCGAACAAAGACCAGACGTTCCAGCCTGCCTCCGTTAATTACGGCGACCCCGACATTATCAACAACATCGCGTCAGGAATTCACTCAATTGGCTGGGTGCCAACCTACGACTTTGGCCCCATCCAGGACCCCTCGAACAAGGAGGGCGGCAACATCCAGGTCGTCCTCAATCCGGGAACGGGGATTGCATCGGCTTGGGAGAGGCCTTACAACATAGGCAGTACGTTGGCGAAGAAGGACAAAAGAGTGCAGGACGCTACCTGGAAGCTACAGGTATTCTTCGGTGGCAAGACGGATGCGAACGGAGAACCAGTCGGCGACCCCACGAAGGAGGGCACGTTCTTCGTCAACAAGAGAATAATGACGAACGTGGCCGTCCCCACCCCCTACCCGGCGCTGCTTGAGGACCCCGAGTACAAGGCGGCGATAGCGAAGATAATGGACCCGGACATCTACCTGGCCCAGCTCAACAAGGCCGTCGTCCATCAGGTGGACGGCGAGCAGATACCTTGGTGGGGCGAATGGAGCGGGGGATGGAACCTTGGGTTCGCTAGAACGGAGATAAACGGCCTCATCCTCGGACAGAAGGGGCTGGCCGACTCGGACATCATGGCGGTGCTGGACAATATCTCGTCCCGATGGAAAGACTACAAGTCTCAGTTCCAAGGGAAGTACTAGAGCCCAACATCAGAACACTGGCAGACGCCTCGGAACGCGGATAGGGGAGAGATACGCTACTCCCCTGAGTCTCGTTCCTGCTCTCTCCCTTATCTTCCTCTTTACAATATATCCTCTGGTTTATGCTGTCTGGGTGAGTTTCCAGCACCTCGACCTGAGACGGCCCTCACTCTCTGGCTTCGTGGGAATTGACAACTACGCCAGCGCCATGGCTCTCCCCGAGGTTCAGCGGTCTTGGATTAGCACGGGTATCTTTGCCGTGATGGCAGTCGCGATTGTCGTTACTCTCTCAGTCTGCTTTGCACTCCTGCTAAATGAAAAATTCAAGGGCGCAGGAGTATTACAGGTGTTGCTCCTCGTGCCCTGGTCAATTCCCCTAGTTGTCAGCGGGACTCTCTGGAAATGGATCTTCAACGAGAACTTTGGCATCGCCAACGAGATCATGCACAGGCTTGGCCTCATCCCGTACTACCAATCGTTCATAGTCCAGCAATGGCCCGCGATGCTCATACTGTTGCTGGCTTACGTCTGGGTCGAGACCCCCCTTCCAACACTTCTGATATTTGCCTCCCTCCAGTCAGTCCCACAGGAGCTCTACGAGCAGTCCAAGATCGACGGTGCCTCGGCCTGGCATCGGTTCAGGACGGTCACATTCAAGTGGATAAGACCCATCTTCTTCATCGTACTGGTCTACGAAACCCTCATGGATATCAGGGCGTTTGACCTTGTTTACGTCGTAACGGCTGGGGGCCCTGCTGACTTCACCGCGCTCATTTCATTCTTCAC
>JACPTA010000073.1 GCA_016193005.1 Nitrososphaerota archaeon
AAAATTGCATGGCGAAGAATGAGGTACAGTGGACGAGTTGCTACTGGCGCTCGACGACGATAGTCAGCGTACTGCGGACTCGCGAGTGCGTCCGACACAGAAATCCTTCCGCATGTCGCCGAAGGAGTGGACCATCCTGACTATTTCCCAGAAGGCCCCGTAATTCGTACCTTGCCGATACATCCTGATCAGCTCCTTCACCATGTCATCTTCGATCGCCATGAGTTCTGCGCACAGATCTTCTCTTTCTTCGCTCGTCGGTAATCGCCTTCAAGGCCCTCTCGGCGAGCTTTTTCCGGTCCTTCTTGCTGAGGTTGGTGATTCGTTCTTCCGCGGGAAGCACACTCAAAATAGTGTTCCCAGATTATATAAGCGTAGATGTCTCCATATTGCTCGAACAGCGACCCCAGAACTCGTTGAGTGAACACAGCACTCCGTTTAGTTTTAGAGAGGAGGATTCTTGGACTAGCCTTCGACCACAATCATCGTCAAGGTGCTGCGGACCCTGTCGAGCCTTCTGATCTTCCAGGTGATCGTCTCCTTGACCTTCTCCATGACGTCGGCCTCGACCTTGGCGACTATGTCATAAACTCCATAGACAACATAAACTTCGCGCACATTCTCAATCCCCTTCAACTCCTTCACAAGCTGTTCCTCAGCCCCCAAATCCGCGTTGATCAGCACGAAAGCCATCGGCATTCTTTATCGTCAGCATTCGCCACATCTGAGTATAAAAGACTTCACATGTTTTGGCTCCGCATCGCCAAAATTAGCAATTTTTCCCACCATGGAACTCGCGGGGCGGTTCGCCGATATCCAGGAAGGATTTCTGCCAGCAGGATTCCTTGAAAGACGCTCAAATAATACCAGAGTAAGCACGCTGTTCTTCCGGATGATCCCGAAACCGATGGATTGGTTGCTCGAGCCCGACCAGCCTGCGGTGAGGTACAGGGCACTTGTCGACCTGCTCGGCCGTCCGAAAGACGATGCCGAGGTCAAGGAAGCTCACGGAATAATCGCCGAGCGTGGGTGGGGACACGACATCCTTGTCCAGCAGCGACCTGACGGCCACTGGATGCGGGGTGAGGATTCGCTCTACCTCCCCAAGTACACCGCGACGAACTGGAGGGCGATAATGCTGGCCGACCTGGGGCTGACCGCCGAGCACGCTGGCGTCAGACGAGCAGCAGAGCTTTACTTCAAGGAGTGGCTCTCCGAGATGGAGAGATTCCTCGAAGAAGGCGAGCTTTGCATCGTAGGTAACCTCGCCAGGACGCTGACGGCTTGCGGATACGCGGACGACCCCAAGGTCAAGAGGCTGTTCGAGTGGATTGTGCAGCACCAAAAGGATGACGGCGGGTGGCATTGTTTCAAGTCCGACTCGGGCACTCTCGATTGCTGGGAAGGGCTCGCGGCCTACAACAAGCTGCCGAGGCAGAGATGGACGAGGAGCATCAAGAGGTCCGCTGAGAGGGGAGCCGAATTCTATCTCGACCGCAGGCTATTCGAGGAGGGAAGGAGGTACGGGCCTTGGTTCAGATTCCACTATCGGAACCATTACTACTATGACCTGTTTGTCGGGCTCGACATGATCACGGCGCTGGGCTGCGCAGCCGACAAGAGACTGAACCGGGCACTGGATATCTTGAAGCAGAAGCGGAGGTCTGACGGGAGGTGGGTGCTGGACGCGATACACCCCGACCTTGCGGGAGGAGCGGGGTATTCGCTGAAGCGAAAGCCAGTCCCGGTCTCCCTGGAAGCCAAGGGAAAGCCGAGCAAGTGGATAACACTAACTTGCATGCGCGTCCTGAAGAGGGTCGAGGAGGCTTAGCGAGCGAGAAGCGGGAGAGTCGTCCTCTTGCCTGAGTGAATCTGGCGCCTCCTTCTCGTCGTTGCGTGATATTTGCTGGGAGACTCGTCGCGCTTCGAGATGCCCTTGGCTATCCAGACACATCCGGTGGCAATCAACAATCCGTCGGGCACCATTCAGGATAAAAGATTTCATGGTGTGAGCCCAAGCGCGCCTGATTTTGCTCTTCCTGAAGAAGAAATAGAGAATTATTCCAAGCGCTATCGCCTCATCGAATTGAAGAATCGGGGATAAACTGAGCGACCAGAGTCGTAAATGCATAGGTCAAGGGTTCGAAAAGTGGATTTCAATGGGATAATTATTAGGAGGTAGCCGTCGGCATTCTGTAAAGTCCTTTGCATACTCAACTCGTCACCTCAGGCATAAATAACAACGCCTTGTAGTATCATACTGTGGCAGTTCCCAGACAGGAGAAGGCGTATGAGAAGTATGCTTGGATAATTCTCTTCTTAGAAGTTGGAATATTTGGCTTACTGTTTGGCTCTTACCTCACATTAATGGGCACTCTTAATCTTCCCTACCCGGATTCGCAAGAACCGAACTATTTCACGGGTATGACGTGGGATGAGTTAGTGGCCAGAAGCCCGGACACAGCAAGATACATTTCTCAATTTCATATAAGGAACAGCGGAATCGGCTCCCTGTTCTTTACCATTGTTACCATGGCGATGGTTGGCATAAGCTATAGGAAAGGGGAGAGGTGGGCTTGGTACGTGTCATGGG
>JACPTA010000088.1 GCA_016193005.1 Nitrososphaerota archaeon
TCCATCTTTAGAGCGCGGCTCTCCACCCGGTCAGGAGTGAAGAAGACTTCCGTTGAACCCACATTGCCTCCCTCGAGGAGTCCGCCCGAGATATCTCGGAGGATTCTCAGGACGGCTGCGTGCTGGGGCCTCACACCCGGCACCTCTCTCCCTGCTCTGATCCTGTTGATGTGAACTGGTCTTCCCTGAATTATTGAGAAAGAGATTGCGGTACGAAGGATTTGACCCCCACCCTCTCCGTATGAGCCATCGACCTCAAGGAATCCTGTCACCAGAATCACTCGATGTGTGACAAGAGATTTCCTAGTTTCACTGCACACTCTCTACCCGATCGATGAAAAATCGCGCTCAAATTAATCTGGAAACGCACAAACTCGAAACCCGGCGTAAACCGCTTAAATAGCCTGCTAGAGGCCGACGAATCAAGGGGTCCCACTGTGAAAGTTGGAGTATTCGTCGGGCGCTTCCAGCCATTTCACAACGGCCACCTCTCCGCCGTGAGATATGCCCTTACCAAGGTGGACTATCTCTACATCGTTGTCGGCAGCTCCCAGAGGAGCCACGAGAGGGACAATCCATTTACAGCAGGGGAGAGAATCGCCATGATAAAAGAGGCCCTCGAGGAGGACAACATCAGGGCGTCAAGATGGATGATAATCCCTGTCCCAGACGCTGACTCTCACTCGGTCTGGGTCGCCACACTGAAATCGTCGGTGCCGAAGTTTGACGTTGTCTTCTCGAACGATTCACTCACAATTAGAGTGTTCAAGGAGGAGGGCATCAAGGTTCTTCCGATACCCTATACGAACCGGAAAGAATACTCCGCGACGAACGTCCGCACCCGGATACTGGAGCGAAAGAACTGGGAGAGCCTCGTTCCGACGGCTGTCGCAAGGCTCGTGGAGCAGCTCGATGGGGTCGGCCGGGTCCGAAGCATGATCGAGAGGGATGTGACGCGGTGAGGTGAGCTATCCCAAGAGGAAGCTGATCATGGTTCCGGGCCCGACAAACATCTCTGACAGGGTTATGGGCGCCATGCTCAAACCAGTGATCAACCACAGGGGAGAGGCATTCTCAGCCCTCCTCAAGGATGTCACGGAGAAGGGGAAGTACCTCTTCCAAACCTCGCATGACGTCGTAATCCTCTCGAGCTCTGGAACTGGAGGGGTCGAGGCTGCTGTCTGGAACATAATCAAGCCAGGAGATGCAGCGGTCGTTCCGGTCTTCGGCGAGTTTAGCGAGCGGCTGGCGGAGATGGTAGAAATTGCAGGCGGCCGAGCGATACGAGTGAGGTCGGAGCCTGGTTCCGTACCTTCTCTCGAGGCTGTGAAGAAGGAGATAGAGGCCTCCAAGGCATTAAAGGCCGTCTTCGTGGTTCACAACGAGACGAGCACCGGCTGCACCGTTCCTTACCTTGAAGAGGTCACCCGAGCCGCAAAGAAGAGGAGCGCATTCATGATAATTGATGCCATATCCAGCCTCGGTGGGTATGCGATTCCTGTCGACAGGTGGGGCGTCGACATCTGCATCACGGGTAGCCAAAAATGTCTGGCGGCACCGCCGGGGCTTGCACTTCTCTCTCTGAGCAATGAGGCAGTAGAATACGTGAAGAAGTACCAGTCGCCGTCGAGATACTTCGACCTCAGGAGGCAACTAGATTACCTTGCAAGGGGAGAGACACCATTCACGCCGGCCATCCCACTATATTACGCACTCGACGAGGCTCTCACGATGCTTCAAGAGGAGAGGCTTGAGAAGAGGGTCGAGAGGCACACGAGACTCGCCTCAAGATTCTACCAGGCCCTCACAGGGTTCGGGTTGGAGTTATTTGCGAAGGAGGAGTTCAGGTCAAACACTGTAATCGCAGCGCTCTACCCGAAAGCGACGGACGATAAAGAGTTCAGAAGGAGCATGAGCGACGAACAGGACGTGGTCATCGCTGGCGGCTTCGGAAACCTCAAGGGGAAGGTCTTCAGGGTTGGGTGTATGGGGGAAGTTAACGATGGGTACGTTAACCGCACATTGTCGGCCTTGGCAGTGACCCTCCACAAGTTCGGGCACGGGGTTGACCTCCAGAGCGTTCTCAACTGACCACGAGCTTCAGTTAAGAATTTAAACCGTTGCAGAATCGCGTTGGTGCTTCAAGATCAATGCCAATAGACCAAGGTACCCTCGTTTACATCAACTTCACAGCGAAGGTCAAGGATACCGGCGAGGCCGTAGAGACGACTCTGGAGGAACAAGCGAAAAACCTCGGCATCCTGGACCAGAACAGGAGGTACGAGCCTCGGCTCGTCGCCGTCGGCGAGGGGTGGGTGCTCAAGGGCCTTGACGACGAAATCAAGTCGATGGGAGTAGGAGAGAAGAAGACCATAGAGCTTCCTCCCGCGACCGCCTGGGGAGAGAGGGACCCGACGCTCCTGAGAATGATTCCTCTTAGGAAGTTCGGCGAGAAGGCCTCCGAACTCAGAGTTGGAGACGTCGTCGAAGTCGACAACAGGGTCGGAATTGCGAGATTCATAGGCTCTGGGAGGGCCCAGATTGATTTCAACCACCGGTTGGCTGGCAAGACGCTCATCTACGACGTCGAGACCATCAAGAAGCTCGAGACCGACGAGGAGAAAATTAGAGCGCTGATCACCAGGAGGTTCCCGGGTGAGGGAGAGAAGCTGAAGTTTGTCCACGAGAGCGAAGAGGTCATGGTGGACATCCCCGAAGAGCTATTCTTGGCCGAGGGCCTGCACTTCATCCCCTCTGCGAAGACAATAACTTTCCGGGAGACCTACCCTCGAAAGGGGAAAGAGGATAAGAAAGAGGGCTAGATTACGTGGGTTCTCTTGGCGAGGGCCCTGGCCTCCCTCCTGCCCATCTTCTCCATTGAAAGTATTGTGAAACGATCGGGTCTGATGGACGGGGCATTCACTAACGCCTCGACCACCATTTCGTCTGTCAGACCCAGCTCGGCTCCATTCGTCGGGGCGTGTACCTCTTTCAGCGCACGCCTGACCTTCTGCCAGTCCATGCCGTGCAGTGCCGAGACGAGGATCGTTCCCATCCCACACTTTTCGCCGTGCAGCCCCACGCCCGGAGCAATGACGTCGAGGTAGTGGCTGAAGAGATGCTCGGCTCCGCTGCATGGCCTGCTGCTCCCTGCAATCCCCGCGGCGACTCCCGTGCTGATGAGGGCCTCCACAAGTTCCCTTACAGCATCATTGTCAAACGAACCGATGCGCTTCGAGTGCTCGACGACCACGGTCGCGCTCATCTTAGCGAGGTTCGCCGCGTAACCTCCGAAGTACTCTCCCGTGACCGAATGCGCCAGCTGCCAGTCCTTCACTGCCGTAAGCTTCGACACCAGGTCGCCGCAGCCAGCGGCGTGTAACCTCTTGGGAGCGTCCGCGATCACGTCGACGTCCGCCAAGATTCCAACAGGCGGCTTGGCCTTGAAGGAGTAATGCCTCCTGGTGCCTCTTATAGAAGCAAACGGGCTCGCGATTCCGTCATGCGAAGCACTCGTGGGAACGCTGAAGAATGGAAGTCCCAACCTGTGTGCCGCCAACTTACCAACGTCAACGCTCTTCCCTCCCCCGATTCCGATTATGCAAGACACTCCCCTAGACTCCCTCATGACCAGACGGACATTCCTCACATCCGACGAGGTCACCTCGATCCAGGTAGCCGAATCATGCGATGATGATGCAACCTTCTCCCTCACCTTCATCTGTACATGCACTCCCGATGCTACGACCACCTTGCCCTTCACGCCCGAATCCTCCACGAAATCCTTGAGTCGGCGTATCACTCCCCTCCCGATGAGTATCCTCCTCGGAAGCTCCATCAGGTGACGGGGAGAACTC
>JACPTA010000069.1 GCA_016193005.1 Nitrososphaerota archaeon
GGAGACCTTCGATAAGCGAGCCTCGAAGATACGCAGAACCTCGGATACAATTGGGACTCTAGCGGAGGCTTATGTGACCGTGACTGCGGTGCTGGGAATCACCCTATTCACGCTCTATCAGGTACAAGTCATAACTGCTCGCGACCAAGCAGGTTTGACGAGCATTTTCGTATTTTCATTCTTGGTCGTTCCTTTGATCTCTGGTGTCTGGATTTGGCTCCTGAACGGACTGGCACCGCGACAACCGTACCTTGACACGAGGCCGTTCAAGGCATTCTTTGCTTCGATTCCGGTCGGAATCGCGCTCTTTCTAGTACCGATTCCGGTGAAGCTGCACATCCACGTTTCGATAGCGCTCATCTCTATGGTTATTGTACCCGCAATACTCGCTACGAAGTACTCGAGAGAAAGAAGGGGGCTTGAAAAAGCGCTGCCCGAATTCATCCGAGATGTTAGTGAAGGTCGAAAAATTGGCCTTTCACCAGAGGGTGCGATCGAGCAACTTGCCAACAAGAAGTATGGCGGACTATCAAAGTCGGTCAAACGAATGGGTTCTCAATTGTCGTGGGGGTTGACCATAGCCAAGGTGATCTCCACGTTCACCGCGCAGGTCAACAGCTGGATAACGAAGGTCGTCGGGACCCTGATGGTTGAAGTGGTTGATGTCGGTGGGGGAACAGTCAAGAGTTTCTCCGAGATGGCAGATTTCACGAGGAAAGTGAACGACATGGAATCTGACCAGAGGTCGGCACTGAAGCCGTATGTCTTCGTCACTTACATGGCAGGACTCTTGCTCGTTATCACTACCTTCCTAATGGTCTTCCTTCTGAGCCAGCCAGCCGCTCTGGCTTCTGGTCTGTCGGCTGGCGCTTCGGTGGCTCTGCTGGCACCTCCCCCCGAGGTGATAGAGGGACTACTTACATCGGCAATATTCGAGAGCTTTGTAGTCGGGTTGGTGGCTGGCAAGATGGGTGAGGGCTCGGTGGCGGAAGGCTTCAAACACGCGCTCATCTTGGTTCTCCTAAGTGTCATGACAGTCCTAATAGCGGGTACCATTGTGCCCACATCGGTCTAGCGCGTGAGAATGGAGCGATGACCGATGACAAGTCAGCGCTATGAAGTCTGGCGGAAGCCGAGGCGCTCTGTAACGGCCTTTATTCGCTCCAGAATCTCTCGGATTCTCACCTTCCCAGCAACCGATTCAATGCGTTGCAGTATCACCGCATCCTCTGTTGCTACGACAATGAGCTTCGAGCCTTCAGTGAATTTCAGCTTGTCTCTGATCTCTTTTGGTATCACTACCTGTCCCTTGTCGGAGACTTTCGTAACATCGATAATCGGCTCATCGCCCATTTCTGACACTTCATCGGTCGAGACGGGGGATTAATAAGGGCTGAACGGGGAAATGGTCAGGACATCCATCTCTGAAGCGGCGCGCGACGAGGTACTCGACTCTGTGGCCGCTTTGTGCAAAGGAAGCCCATGCCTTTTGGCAAAAGTGCGAATTTGTTTAATTCAAGGTGGAGTTTCCCGCACGATATGCAAGGGGCAATTCTACAGCCCCCTTCAGGGGTGCATGGGCGCATGAGCATCCTCGATCGCTCGTTCGATGATATAGTCCTCGAGGCGATAAATGAATCCCTGATCTCCATTTTCGGCGAGGAGACGGCGAGGAGTGTTAATTTCTATATCGACCCAAACATCGCCCTGACTGATGCGGAGGCCTATGTCAAAGCTTTGAGGCGCATGTTCATGGAGGGCGCGAACGTGATAGTCGTTGGAATATGCGAAAGGATCTCGCAACTCACCGGCCTTGGCAAGAGCGGGGTGTCAAGCCTGGGCGAGTTCATTAGGGACGTGCGAGGAAGGTACGTCAACCAGGATGGCGCTAATCGCCATGGCACCGACGACGGCACAATGATCTCGGCTCGCTAGCTTCCACGCATCGCAAAGATGGATGCAGTTGAAAACACTCATCATCGAATATCCAAGAAAGCGAATAGGATTTGAAATCTATACGGTAGATTTGGAGAGCCTAAATAGCCTTTGAGGAAGCAACTGTTGGAAAAAAATGCGGGCGAAGTACTCAGCCTTCATTATCAGCTTACTCTTTGTGCTTGGAGGCTTTCCCGCGGTGTCGGCACCGCCGAGTGCTGCACCATCTTTTGCTGCCTCGCTCTCGATTTCGGTGGTCCCTGCCGTACTGCCGGCAGACAATAACACGTATCCAGCCTTGATCATCTCCCTCCTTGATAAGGGGGGACTGCCCACGGTAGCAACGAACGACACCTCGGTTTATCTTACTTCATCCCTGGAGAGCGTTGGAAGAGTTCAATCGAATGCCACTATTGGACTAGGAAAGAACTACGTGATAGCCAATTTTACCACGACCAAGACACCGGGGACAACAAGAATCACTGCGTCGTCGGCTGGACTACAGTCGGTTTCTATTGATGTGCCAACTCTGGTGGCAAGGGGCTACCCGACCCAACTGATCATAAAAGCGGTACCTGACACGGTGATAGCCAAGCGCAACAATATCGGCGGCCTCATAATGGAACTTCAGGACGATGCGGGTCTGCCGGCAAAGGCTGTTTCGGATACAACTGTCAACCTGTACTCCTCCAA
>JACPTA010000070.1 GCA_016193005.1 Nitrososphaerota archaeon
CGATTTTTGCCATCGGCACCGTTTTAACAAAGTCATACTTCGCCAGTGGGATGCTCAGCAGCGAGGACTCGATCGTAGAGAGCCTGATGAAGGAGCTTGACCTCTCTAGGAGCGAGGCCTCCCTCTACTTTCACGCCCTGAAAGATAAGCTCCTCAAGGCGAGTGGAGTGGCTGGGGAGAGGGCCGCGCTTAGTTCTCTCCAAGCCAGGGGGATGATAGTATTGGCGGCCAACGGGAGGGACTATCTGCCTGTCCATCCCAGGCTTGCACTCTCCAACCTCTTCCGAGCCTACGAGGAGAAGCTCGTCAGGCAGAGGAAGGAGAAGAGGCTCACGGTGGACAAGATCACTCTCGCCCTAATCCCAATCTATGAACAGTCGAAGGTGCCAAGTTCAGTTCGTGGGGAGGGTACGGGAAGATGAGCGCCCACAAGCACGAGATAGTCCTCATGGGAATGGTCAACGTCAACCGAGACAATTATCTCCAAGGGACCGTGGATGTCTGGAGGTGCCGGCAGTGCAAGAAGCTCTTCTGCGACGACAAGCGGTATGGCGAACCACTCAAGCCGAGCGTCGGGTTTGAAGAACTTCCGGAAGGCGAGCAGTGGGCAATACTAACATGCACGGACATCCGGGCGGTGTTCATGATGAGCCTAGGGGTCAAGCCAGGAAAGAATCTTGCCCACACCTGCAAGAGCGGCGAGAAACACGATTTCGTCGTTTCTGACGACTGGGCGATACACGGGGTGGACGGAGCAACGATTCACCGGCTCTTCCTTGTGAAGGATCATGTTAACAAGGTAATCGAAGCTGGATACTACAAGCTGAAGATGATAGAGTGAGTTGGGAGTCGCAAGAACCGCGGGAGCAGTACTCAACCTGCTGAACGCTCTCTGGGCGGCCTACATCTCGTTCCTGACGGTCAGCACGCCTACAAGCTGTCCTTCGAACGGATGTCCGACTAGTCTCTTCACGTACCTGCCGGCAGTCCTCCTGTCGGTTGCCGCGATCTTGGTGGTAGACTCTGTGATCTGCTTCGTTGGACTGCGAATTGGCTTCACCGTGGGCGTAGTCCTCTCGGCGGCCATCGTCGTGCTAGTCGGTGCACAGTGGGGAACCTTCGGGAATCTCAGCTCCTCATTGTCAATCGTGCTTTCGGCGCTTGCCATAGTCTTTGGCCTAGTCTCGATGAGGTCTGGAAGGGGTATCTCTGAGGAGAGTCATCCTCTCAACCTTCCCGTCTTTGGCTAATGCGAAATATCTCGAACTTTCCGTCGTCGATAATCTTCCTGGTCTTCTCCCGAATAGCTTGAATGTCCACGCCGTTATAGTGCCTGTCCTTCCATTCAAGCTGCTTGACCGCTCGACGGAGTACACCCATAGCAACGTCGGGTTCCTTCTTCTGGACGTGAACGAAGGCTGCGTCCACCAGGATCATCCCCTGGAGGAGTCCCTTCTCGTCTCCGTCCGAGATCCTCCAGACCGATTCCAGTATCTCGTGGCTCTCCCAGTATCTCTCCTGGTTGAAGTAAGACATGGCCAGCTCGATTGCTCGCCTCTTCTCGAGATGTTTCGGAACTTCATCCAGGTTGCGAGTGAACTCCACTTTCGCGAGAGGCTCGATTGCTGCGAGAAGCGTCTCGAAGTCAGCTTCGCCCTTCGCGAAGACATCAATCTCAAGGGCGCCATATGAAGTCCACTTCGGGTTCCTAGCGCTTGAGCCTAGGTTCTCTGCCAGAATCCGAACGACCTTCAGGAGAGATTCCTCTGAACTCTCGTCTTTCGGGACGAGTCGTGCGAGGAATCTCAACCCTGTTGTCGAGGCGCGGACTGGAATATCAATCATGCGCTGGCGCGGGCTCATTACCTCAGGATCGCATGAGGCCGTCTTTGGAGGGACTTGCAAGGCTTAAGTTTCCCGAATCGATCCTTCTGCAACGTGGGTGATGACCGAATTAGCCCGGTTGAGTGGTGATGTGGATCTTGAGTGGGGAACCCACAACGCTAATCTCAATTTTTCGCGGGATAGCCGAGTGAGCCGAGAAGTGGCGCAAATATAGTACGGCGTGGTATTCCAATATGACACGCAGGGAGGCTGACAGTGCGGAAAGAGTACTCTGATCCTGCAAGTAGGCACTGCGCAAATTGTAGAAAGGAATACATGGCTAAGAGACATGAACTTCAGGAACGGAGTTCAAAAGCTCCTCATTACATAGGGTACAAAAGCTGGGGACAGGTCGCGGGTTACTTCGACGGAGATGGAGGCATTACGTTGATCCAACAATGTTTACGATAATCGTAACCGCTGACTGGGCGGACAGCTACAAGCCTCAACTGGAACACTTGAGGGCTTTCCTGACTCGGAATGGTATATCTCCTTCGAAGGTTTATGCTCTTCAGGCTGCTAAGCCAGTTTGGCATCTCAGGCTCTCTAACCGCGGAGGGCTCCAAACAGTGCTGAAACGAATGCTGCCCTTCCTAGACAAGAAGCGAGACCAAGTTGAAGGCGTTATCCAATATTTTGGGAACGAGATGACGGCCGAACAATTAGGCGAGCTTTTCAACCGAGCAACCAGGACAGGAACTAGGTCTGGCTTCATAAAGGATGTCAAAATTCCATTCACGAGGCTAGAGGGTCTTAGTCTCGCTAAAATAGGTGGCGGCCCAGCGATCAGTAATTATGTCACAGCTAATCCCGAAAATGCTGAGAAAGGCTCTAATCAATCATCGGAGGTTTGGCATTTCGTATAGAAAGATAGCGGAGGAGTATCGGACAAGTTCTTCTTCATTACGAAGAGCTCTAAAGAAGTTTGAGAATGGAAAGGTTGCGGGATCATCAAGATCATAATCACAGGTCATATGGGCTATTCTCCTCATCACCCGCAGCCCCAACATTTCCTCGCCTCAATATCATGCTTTCGCCTTGCGGGCTCCACGCGATGTTCTTCGTGCCTCTCAAAACTCCAACTTCAAATACAACCGCCTGAGCCTCCCAGAGTGGTAGAGGGGTTCGGAGATGGTGGATCTCGATGTCACCTGCAACCTGGAGAGCTTCAGAAGGTTCCTGATCAACAGCACCTGCAGGAGCTACATTCCAGAGTCCTACCTGAGGGACTTCGAAGTCTTCCCTGAGAAGGAGGGGGACCAGGGCTCCATCTACATAGAAGCCGCTGACAAGGTGACCCTGAAGAAGATCAGGGACATCACGTTCATCAACGCGCGGGACGTGCTTGGGATAATCTACACCTCAAAGAGCGGGAACAGCAGACTCAAGTGGAGGGAGGTCAGGAGCAGGGTCGGCAGGGTTAGCGGTACTGCCTCGACCAACAGCCTGGTGAACCTTTCGATGGCGAGGGTGATCACCCCTGAATACGTTGAAGAGCTCGTCAGGAAGAGCTCGGGCGAGAAGATCCTGACGCAGCAGGTGACCGGCGAGCAGGCTCAGGCTACGGATGCTGGGATGGGTGAGGGAAGTTTTGATATGGGAGAGACTCATGAAGGGTCCTCCACTGAGGAAGGAGATGTCTCGTAGCCCGCAGGGGAATCGGTTGATCAAAAAATGACTAGAGTTCGGGTGCAGAGGATAAGCAGCGTAACTGACCCGCACACCGGCCTGCCCGCCAAGCAGATCGAGCTTGTCGAGGTGAGGAACAGGGGAAATGCTCAGGTCTTCGGAGCTGGCGACGAGGGGAGGGTGGTACAGGGCATAGTCACACAGTTTCAGGCGATGGGCCTCATGCCGCAGATCCGGGAAATGACCTTCCCCAAGATAAGCATGGTCCTTACTGAGAGCGAGTACGACA
>JACPTA010000071.1 GCA_016193005.1 Nitrososphaerota archaeon
CGGTTTTCCTCGCTTCAAGAGCGTCGCCACATCTCGGTACGGCCTGCAACCCAAAGCACCCGCCACCTGCCTTGCTCTCCTCCAATTCGTATCCGCCACACCAACGAGTTCTACCCTGTCGTCTTCCGAGTAGGCTCTCGCGTGGAACTCTCCAAAGGCCCCGACGCCGACCACGGCCACAGGCAGCCTCTTGGATGGCACGGGTATCCACTCTACCCCCGACCGCTCGTCTCCCTCTGGTACTCCTCATACCATCTACTCCCCGGCTCGTAATAGCGATGATGCCAGGACTGTTTTCCGTCAGCGAGCTGAGGAGGATTGTGCCAAGTCGTTATCTTCCTCGGGGTTATCCTGATCACCAATCTCGGCTGGTCGAGCGTACCCTGAAGATACTTCTCACTTACAGATGGGCCAAGATATCTGGTGACTATTCTTCTTGCTATCTCGACCCAGTCGGTATCCATGATTTCGGCGACCCCTTCGATTATCACCTTCCGCTGAGGTAACGGCTCCTCGTCGGTGACAACGCAGACTCTTGGCTCTCTCCTAATGTACCGTACCCACGCCGCTCTCTTGCGCGCGACTAGGTACATTTGCTTCCCGTCCCATTCGTAAACCACGGGGACGACGTAGGGAGCACCATCCTCTGTGACAGTCGCAATCCTCGTAACTCTGGACTCACGCAAGAACTCCTCTATCTGCTGCTCACTCATCTGGGGCAATGGATTCGTTTCGCCAACCTGCAGATAATAAGAGTTCCATCGAGGTGACGGAGAGAATATGAAATAGCAAGTGGGGAGAGGGGTCTGCGATGATTGTCGGAAGTGGCGGGTATGCCTACGAGATTGTCGAGGACTGGCCGAAGCTCCCTCTAGGCTGGTCATTGGGCGAAGTCGCAGGGGTGGCTGCGGATTCGGAAGACCGCGTTTACGGCAGGGGTGGCTGCGGATTCGGAAGACCGCGTTTACGTCTTCAACCGAGGGAGCCACCCGATGATTGTCTTCGATTCCGACGGCAACTTTCTGAGGTCCTGGGGAGAGGAACTCTTCAGCTCCCCACATAGCGTGCGGATTGGGAAAGATGGGATGGTCTATTGCGTAGACAGGGACAATCACACGGTGAGGAAACTGACGCCGGAAGGAGACTTGATACTGACGCTCGGCGAGAAGGGCAGGCCGTCGGAGACGGGTGTCCAGGGCTTGGACTTTCGAACAGTAAGACGCTCATCAGGCCCCTTCAACCACCCAACAGACATAGCGTTTGGACCTTCGGATGAGCTCTTCATCTCAGATGGGTACGGAAACGCGAGGGTGCACAGGTTCTCGCCTGACGGAGAGCTTCTCGCTTCATGGGGGGAGCCGGGAGATGGTAAGGGTTGCTTCAATCTTCCGCACGCTATCTGGGTTGACAAGGCGCCTAAGCTTTACGTGGCTGATCGTGAGAATAGCAGGATCCAAATCTTCACTTTGGAGGGGGAATTCATAACCCAATGGAAGGACGTTAACAGGCCGACCTGCATATCCATGGATGATAAGGGGGCTGTCTACGTCACCGAACTCGGCTATCTTGTTGGACTTTTTCCCGGGATGCGCGCCCCAGGCGACCGTGAACCGCTGCCGCGATTGACGATTAGGTCAATGGAGGGAGAGGTGCTTGCTCGCTGGGGAGGTGAAGACAGATGTTCACCCGGCAACTTCTACGCGCCTCACGCGGTTTGCACAGACTCAAAGGGTGACCTCTACGTCGGTGAAGTGACGCGCGCGACGGGAGCGCCACCGGGTTGCCATGTCATTCAGAAATTCGCCAGAAAGAATCCTTGAGCCCAAGCCAGTGACTTCAGCCTGTCAGCTACTTATGGCCAACGCATTGGATGAATTGATTCGTGGCTGAACGACGTCGCGAACAGATCCTTTTGCATGAGAGTTGCGGCCAAATAGCCAGTATACTAAGTACCAAATGATGGAATCTACGGCGGTAAAGGTCTCGAGGGACACAGCGAAGAAACTGGCAGTCCTCCAACGCAGGCTACATACCGAGAGCCTCGACGAGACGATACGGATGCTCGTGGCAAGACACAGGAAGGAGCTAATTGAAGAGGCCTTTGGTGCCGACCGTGGGAAGGTAGGGAGATTCAACGAGGCGGACCGCGGTGAAGATCGTAGCTGACTCCTAGCTAGCCGTGCGCTGCAGGAGTTAGCTCGCCCTGACTGATGTTGCAAACAGCCCTACATATGGCGACATGTCACAGCCTCATCTTCCGAGTTCCTTTTCCATCGCCCGCGCCAAGTTTCTCCACGATTCCGAATCTTCCTCTCTGTACTTGCGTTCCAGCGACGCAATCCGATCAGACGTGACCTTGGTCTTGGAATACTCCACTTGAAGACCAGTAAACTCGAGCTTCGACCCGGCGTTTCCTTCAGGAGTGATCCTGTACAAGAATTGCGAATACTTGGTCGGGCCCGTCAGATGCGTATTGGTCCATGAGAGTCGAGCGGGGTCAAGCCTGACAATCTTGCTCTTCACAACCGGTTTCCCGTCCCGGTATGTCACGTCTTCCAGAATGATAGTGTCGTCTGAAATTTTCTTTATCTTCCGCTTGCCTCGCTTCCCCATCAGAGCCCAATCATCTGGATGGTAGTCTGTGCACCACCTATAAGCGTCCTCGGCAGGAACCGAAAATCTCTGGGTGAAGCTAAACCGCAATGAGTAGGGAAGCATTCTCAAGCGGGTCTGTATATGTCCTATAAAACATGGCAGAAAATTGAGAGGGCGCCTTCTCCACCCTCGACTGTATGATGTAGCCTGTCATTCCAAAGTCACTCCCCCCTGTTCCCCGCTTGTCGGAAGCCGTCAACGATTTTCCCGCAAACAGGTCTTCGAACGTGGTGGCTGGCCTTGAGCCTTGACCTGACTATTTCGTAGTCTTCGGGGTTGATGAAGGATTGGGGCAGAGCAGGCTGACTTGTGAGCTCTTCAAGAGGGGCAGGTCGGTGCTAACACCAGCAGCAGCCAAACGGTGTTTTCAACCGTAGTTGAACAACCATATTGCGAGTAATACTCCGCGATGTTGACATTCGCCCCAGGGGTGGGGACAAGACACAGGCCTTTTGGTGTAACGCTCGGCGCTGTTCCTACATGATACGAGTACGCGCTGTAGCTGGGATCCAACATCGGGTGCTTGGACAGCGAATTGATGAACGTACTGTAATACGTACTTGGCTTGTATCCTGCGGGATGCAACACCTCCTCTTGAATGGAACTGGTTCTGCCAAAGTAGTCTTGCTTGGCTCTGTCAAGACCAAAGCTGGAGATCTGCCAATTCGAGCCGGCGGTCGATCCTGTAAACCTCAAGCCGGCAAAATTATCTAGCGTAGGACAGTAAGTGAGTGGGGTGGTCCTGTGCTGGTTTACGATGGAAATGAAATTCGTTACCCACCCCCTATCGATCGAGACAGGTGCAACATAAGAATAGATGAAATTCGCAACATTTGCTAGCTCGCGCGCTGCTGGATTTATCAACGAATCTGATGCTGTTGCCGAGATTGCGGAAATTGGTCCATAATTCGCCATGAATGGTGGGTTGAAGACAATCAGTCCGGCAATCATGAATGTGAGTGACGCAGCTGCTATCCTGACCGACTTCCTCCGCGAGTCTATCTTTGCTAGGCGGTTAAAATCAACTCCCGGGTGTAAGACCTGCAGGGTTATGCAATCATGTCTCGCAGGCGCAGAGTGCTCTGGACAAACATACCTTCTACAGTACCGGCACCTAGTAGCCGTTAGACCGCGCGAACAGGCCTCGCAGTCCATACTCCCACGAAATTCTAGTTTCCAAGCCGTATCGTATAGGTTGGTAGAACGCCGAATCCGTATCCTGCATAGGCGAAAATGGCTACAGATTTCGGCATTTTGTTCTGGTGAATTCTAACACAAAGTCGATTGATTTCAGGCTTCGGGCATCTTATTCACGAATTTTCATCTTGCCGATTTCCAAAACCCTAGTGGGCCGTTCTTGAATTTGGGCAGATTTTGATTTAGAACCCTTCGCAATTCAAACCGGTGTGATAAGCTTCACGGGTTCGAACGTAGTCCAAGCGCCCATAGAAGAGGTCTTCAGCCTCATGGCTGACCACAGCAAGTGGCCGAGCATGTTCCAAGGGATACGCTCAGTCCAACCAGTCCGTGAAGCCGCTGGAGAGACGACATACGAAGTTGTTGACAAGACCGACAATCGCAAGTACACCGTTACGCAGAAAGCAGAGTCACCCGAGAAGATTGTGAGGAAAGTGAAGAAGAGGAGTGTGAGGAGTAATGCCACCTACAACCTTCACCCGGTGGTCGGTGGGACCCTAGTCACGTTTACCTTGGATCTTTCACTAACAGGTTTTTACAGGATATTTTGCCCGATGGCGGAGTGGTACCTCGCCGACCGAATCGCGTCGAATTTTGCCTAACCTAACTGACTACAATTCGTTCCGAGGATGCACTTCAGAGTACACCGGCAGAGAACCTCCCAAGCTTCTGTGAGTGGGAATGAGATGCAGTGTTGAGTATCAGCACGTATTAGCTGATGCTCTATTCCTTTGATATGGTAATTTTCTTGGCCCCTTCCCACAAAACGCGTTTCCCAACTTCCGCGAGTCTCTCCAACCCATCTTTGATGCTTGCAAAGTGGTTCCCTGGAAGGAAGCCTGCTTTACTGGCGAAGGCCGAGGACCCATAAGGTATCAAGATTTCCTTCTCGCTCACGAACCCAGGATAGAAGAGCAGCTCACCTTTGGAGGGATGGACCGTCTGGTTCTCAAAATCTACCGTGACTGCCGTGTCATTCATTGGTAGCCAGATTGCCTCTCCGCTCCACCTGGCGTGAATCACCTTCCCA
>JACPTA010000072.1:0-3925 GCA_016193005.1 Nitrososphaerota archaeon
ATACTACTTTCAGGCACCGTGCTTGCCTTGGCCTTCTCAACTACGCGAACGGCTGTCCAGCCCAGCGACCGGGTCTTCTATCTTGCTGCTGTTGAACCCAAGGGCACAACGAACGTTAGCAAGGAACCATTCCCCACTCAAGCCCTCCCGAGTGGTGGGGGCTACGCGCTAAAGGAACCCGATAAGGACGGTAATTGGGTCGTAGAGACGTACATTTGGGAACCGTCTGTTCTGGTAGCGTATCAAGGGGACCGCATAACTCTCCATATGCTCGGAGTTAATGGAGTGTCGCACCCCGCTCAGATTGAGGGCTATGGAGTACAGTTCGAAGTAAAGCGCGGACAGCTGACGACCGTTGAGTTCGTCGCCGAAAAGGTCGGCTCGTTCCAGATAACGTGTTCTGTCCATCAACCATCAATGACCGCGACTCTCCTCGTTCTCCCGAGGGCCTGAGCAGTGACGGAATCCGGGTGAGTAGGAAGACAATAGCTCCTACCCACCTCCAATCTTTCTTCGGTACTACGAAGCCCGGCCCACCAAAAGACACATAACTTGGTCCTAAGATCTTGGAGGAATCTTGACTCATCCTGCTCACTTCGTTGTGTTCGTTTCACTCGTGGCTGCTGCGTCCATACTTTTCGCCATTTCAGTGAAAATTGGCTTGAAAGGTAGTAGGACCTATTTCATTCTGGCGACTCTGCTAGGGGCCTTCAGCGGCGTTCATTCCCTGTATCACTTAGCTGAATATCTCAACATGATATTACTAGCGGATCTGTTTCTATTACCAGTCTCCGCTCTGCTTTTCGCAGTCTTCGCGACTTACTATGCAAAGAGCGGCTGGACGGTCAAGAAGGTAGCCGAGGAGGAGAGCATCGCGATTGGCACTTGACACAGTCGGACTTTCGTTGCTCGCAACCTCTTCCCTTATTGCACTTTCTTCAGCCGCGTTTGTCCTAACCTCTGTGAGGGCGGTCCGAAACGGGAGAGGGCAAGGTCTTAGAGACTTCAGGATTCAAATGGCCATAGTCGGATGGATATGGCTAGCAGGAGAACTTGTAGAGTTGCTTGTAAGAACGGAGCCTGGACCCACCATGCACATTGCATCCATGATAATCTTCTCGGCTTTCGTAATGTTGAGAGCCAAGGCTTTTTTCCTGTGAAAATGGTGTCAGACGGATAACGTGGCAGTCTGGTTTCGTTCTTGGACTCAAGCAAACCTTTTGCTCCGAGGATAGGCTCTCTTGCAGTCTTAACGTGAAAAGGGCCTCTGATTTCGTCTGGATAGATCTGGAAGATTAGCCACTACAAGTGCGGATACCATGAACGAGGCTCCAATGAGGGCCGCAAGAGCGAGGTCAGCGAATGTGTTCCGAACGGTACCATCGACCGCGTAGGAGAGGTACACGTACGAAAGCGTCAGTCTTGGGGCAAGTCGAGGTCGCGCACTATGATTGGATTGTTTGCTTACTGCGACGAATAGAAGAATCGACACAATCAACCATCCGAGGAAATTGGAGACAGGTACTCCGAAGTATTCACCCCTCTCCCACGTCCACATTCCAGTCTTGGTAAAGAGAGGGTCGTAAAGCAGGTCCCACGACACCATGAGAGCCGACGCGGCCACGACTCTCTTCAGCCTCGATTCGAAGCTTAGGTTCCCGATCGAATAACACAATACGCCGAGGATGAACCAGCTGAGTAGTACCTGGACCGGTACCCCTAGAATCTCTGGCTGGAATCTGCCCGTGTACGCATAGGCGCCGAAAGGAAAGCCGGTTCTCGTGCCCAGGACTTCAATCGCCAATCCACCAAAGAAGAGCACAAAGAAGGCTCCAGCGACAAACCTCCAACCGGAGAGGTAACTTGCGAGGAGCGCGACGGCGGGGACGAGTAGCAACGAGGCTGCATGGAATAGGAATATTGCGTCAACGCGGAGCAAGAACGTTAGTACGTCCGAAACTGTCATGAGAGAGGCGACGACTACAGGCGTAACGAGGATGAGGCCACGAAACCACGTTGTGCGAGAAGGCTCCCGTGTCATCACTGTACCATTCCGGTAATCAACAAACCCAGGATGATCGCGGCGCCCACCATCATCAGAACTCCCAGGAAGAGCTTGACCCTGCTCTCGTTTGTCTGACGCCACTCTCTGAATCTAAGAACTACCGCCTTGCTCGAGCACAGCAGCAGTATCGCGACTAGAGGCGCCACAAACACGGCATTGTACGCAAGCAGATACTGTAGAAAGAAAGGGGAACTTGAGATAAGCCCCAGGAACGTCATGTATATTCCCCCCGTGCAAGCGCAAGGGAAGTTGTGAAGTCCAACCAGAGTTCCGACGAAGACCACTGCGGGGTAGCTCGTCCCCCCACCGAACGAGCGCATGTAGTTTACGGCTCGTCTTTCCAAGTCGTTCGGGACGATGGTTGGGATGGTACCCGGCTTGAAGAAGTTCACGATGTTAGCCGCACCGAAGAACAGCATCACCCCCACCCCTAGGCGTGATAGAAGGTAAGGAACATGAACGCAAGTGCTTCTTGCCACGTCTCGAGCATGGACGAATTGGTTAGGCTAACAGAGGAGGCTGAAAAGGCGGTGACTTTCGGGTGACTGCGAGAACGGTCGCAATCTTGGGCGGGGGTTGGGGCGGGTTGACTGCTGCTAACGAGTTGCGGAGGCGTCTCCCTCGAGAGCACCGCGTGATAGTTGTTGAGAGACAACGAAGTTACTCCTTTTGCCTCTCCAACCTCTGGGTCATGGCAGGGGAGAGAGCCAACCCCAGTGAAGGCGAGAGAGAGCTGAAGAGACTCCAGAGCAAGGGCATCGAATCCCTTAACGGAAACATCGAGAAGATCGACGTGTCGAGGAAGAGGATAGAGGTCTCCGGGAGAGTCTTAGAGGCGGATTATCTTGTCATCGCGGTAGGGGCCGAGTCCGCATCCTCGAAGTCGAGTCAAGTTTTGAGAGTAAAAACTTCACCTCTTCTGACTCATCAATAGCCGTACCTTTTCATCGCAACAGGACAAGGGATGTTGATACTCGCCTACGTACCCAAGCGAGAGATACCACCTCTGCATGCAGCGATCCTCGCAGAACATGTAGTTTCCAAACTTGGCAAACATAGGCCCCTTCTTGCTACAGTGTGTGCATAACCCTTCAGCTTCAATTGGTCTAGTCAAGGACGTCGTTGTTGTCCATTCTTTGGAGTACCCGACCATCCTCTTATCGTAGTCCATGAAGAAGCCACATCCATGGCAGTATAACCCGTTGGATGCAGCCTTGTATAGGTAGCCTCCTTCACTACAGACCTTGCAGGGTTCTTTTCCCGAGCTTAGCCGACCGAAAGTGAAGCAGAAGACATCAATGACTATAGGGTTTGAGTTTATTTCAAGCATCTTCGTGTCCCGACCTTCCCTGCGAGCAATTTCGCGAGAAGTCACATAACCAAAGCAGTTACACGCGTTCTCATGTAGCTCATGTCTGCATCCTTGAGTTGGGCAGCGCCTCTTCAGTTTAGAGATGTAGCGAAGGACATTGCTCCTAATCTCGGAGCGATCTGAGTTAGTAGCAATCTCGGCTAAATCATGAATTGTCAGGTCTTGGTCATAAATACTCAAGCCAATCTCAAGTTGACGTAGCTAGACGATGTGATAAACGCTTTGCTGGCTGGTGATAGTTAACTGGCCTGTGAACTTTTTCTTAGAATTTTTGTTCTCTGACTGCGTCCAACCGAAGACCCGAGCATAGTCTATCTCCAAATCCTCCGTTTGTTCGTAGACGAACTTCATCAGGAATAACCTTGTCTGCGTCTCCATCTTCTCTTTCAAGACCGTTTTGAGATTCTGGTAACTTGTCGGTGGATGACGAGCGAACCGCAAGCGTGCGCCAGTCGATAAGTTACTAGGACCCGGGATTGGTATATGAG
>JACPTA010000072.1:4031-7090 GCA_016193005.1 Nitrososphaerota archaeon
GGGATTGCCAGTCAGCAACCGCGTCGTTGACTATAAATCGGATTTTTCCTTACTTGCGGGGAGTCTTTCTCGGTGTAGGGTGCTTATCGCCCTACCCTTTTCTTAAGGCCTTTGCAGAGGAAGGCCGCAAAGAATACCACCGTGGCTACCAGCGCTATGGCGCCCCCAGAGCTGACGGCTAAATAGTAGGATAAGTACAGCCCGACCGTCACAGATGCTATCCCGACGACCAGAGAAACAAGGATAGTTCTCTCAATGGTCTTTGCAAAAAGCTGGGCCGTAGCCCCCGGCGTTACCAGCAGTGATATGACGAGTATTATCCCGGCCGTCTGCAACGCAGCCACTATTGCCAACGACAGAAGAACCATCAGCGAGTAATGTATCAGCCTTATCGGCAATCCTATGACCCTGCTGAATGTCGGGTCGAAGGTATACGCAACTATCTCCTTAAGACCAAGACCTATGGCCACCAGAATGACAGAGCCCGAAATGGCTGTGACCAGCAGATCTTGAAAAGTTACGCCAAGGACGTTTCCGAAAAGGACGTGGAATATGTCAACGGCCGGTCTTGTCTTGCTTATGATGACGAGCCCTAAAGCAAAGGCCCCCGTGAAGACTATTCCTATGGCGGTGTCGTTCCTCACCCTGCTTTTCGATTCTACTAAGCCTATCAAGGCTGAAGACGCAACAGCAGTGAAAAGAGCTCCCCAGAAGAAGGGAAATCCGAACGTAAGAGCCACGGCTATGCCGGGGAGGACGGAGTGAGATATCGCGTCCCCGAGGAGGGACCAGCCCTTCAGGACTATGAAACTGCTCAAGACCGAGCAAGTAACGCCCACGACGATTGCTGTAACCAGAGCCAACCTCATAAATTCGTACTGGAGGGGGCCTTGCAGAATCTCTATCATGCCCAGCCCGCCACACCCTTCACGTCCTCCAGATGCATGGCCACCCTTTCCGTTCCGTAAGCCTTCGCCAGATTTGTAGAGGTCAAGACAGATTTTGGTGAGCCGAAGGCTATGGGTTTGTTCCTGAGGAGTAGCACGTAATCGAATAGCTCCAAGGTCGTGCTTATGTCATGGGTGCTCATGACTATGGTCTTCCCAGAAGTTCTCAGGAAGTCTAGGACGATGAAGAGCTTGGCTTCGGCAGCAGCATCCAAGCCAGCTATCGGCTCATCCAGCAGATATATTTCTCCTCCCTGGGCAATCGCCCTAGCCAAGAAAGCCCTCTGCTGCTGTCCTCCCGAAAGGTCCGATATTCTTCTGTCCGAAAGCTCAGCCATTCCCACCACTTCAACGGCCATCCTAACGATAGGGTCTTTTCGATCAACCCACCTGAACGGTCCAACCGCCCTCACCCTTCCCATTGCCACCAAGTCCCAGACGGTCAGGGGATAATCCCAGTAGACCTCTTCACGCTGAGGAACGTAAGCTATTTTCCCCCTAGCCTCACTTATCTTTCCTTCCAGGACCCTCACACTTCCTTCTGAGGGTTTAATGAGACCGGAAAGGACTTTCAGGATGGTGGTTTTCCCGGAACCGTTGGGACCTAACAGCGCTATCATTTTTCCTGCTGGAACCAAGACCGTGACATCACTTACGGCGACGAAAGCTCCGTACCTCACCCCCACATTCTCAATTTCTATGGCGGGCATCAGCACCACCTAGAAAGTTCTCGGACCATGATCTCGACATTGTACTTCATCATACCGAGATAGCTCCCAGTTTGGCTTCCAATCGGACCTATGGAGTCGGTGTATAGCTTGGCTGCAACCCTACCACTGACCTGCCTTGCAAACATCTCCATCATCTTCGGACTGAGAGTGGTTTCGATGAAGAAGACACATAATCCTGATTTTCTGACTTTTTCTATGCCCATCACGACATCGAAGGCGCTTGGCTCAACCTCGGTCACTATGGAATAGAAGTATCCCACTATTCCAAAGTCATAGGCCCTTGCGAAGTATTGAAAGGCATTTTCCTGAGTGAAAAGGAGCCTCCTGGTTCGGTCCAGCCTAGAGACCTCGTGCTTTATCCAAGCATCCAGCGCTTCGAGCTGAGATATGTAAGAGGAGGCGTTTTTCCGATATTCGTCGGCATTCGCAGAGTCATTCTTAACGAAAGCATCCCTTATTCTTTCGGTGTACTTTATCACTATCGTAGTGTCCATCCACATATGAGGGTCCTCCCTTCCGGCATAGGGGCCATCAGGAACCTTCAGAACCAATTCCTCAAGACCCTCGGTCACCCTCACCACATTCGCCTTCGGAGACGCTGCAATTAGACGAGTTATCCACTGATCGACGTTGAAGCCGTTGTAAAAGATTAGCTTAGCATTAGCCGCCTTGACCATATCCTGAGGCGTGGGCTCGAAAGTGTGGGGGTCTCTCCCTGGTTCGACAACATACTCCACCCTCCAGAGGTCTCCCGCGACATTCCTTGCAACATCCCAAAGAATGGTGGTTGTGGCGACGGCAAGTCTTTCTCCCTGAGGCAGGGATCCGGTGGACAGTGATGGCGTAATGCCTGCCGCGACAAGCATGAGGATTCCAAGGGAGATCAGGACTCCTGAAGCCATCCTTTGCAAAGGTCATCGCCATCCATTAGAACTTAGAAGCATCTAATAAGTTTAGAGCCATCTAAAAATGGAGATGAAAGCTACTTGTAAAAACCTTCTCCCTAACACGTTAGGGATAATGCTGATTTGCCTCTGGCTTTGCTAGACATATCCTTATGGTTAAAAAATCGAGTAAGATGCTCAAGGGCATTAGAAATGCGTTCCACTTCCACAGAGTTTTTCAACACATCCTCTCCTTTCTGCTAATCCGGTTGTTGGGAATCGTAGGTGCGACCTACCTCCTGCTCAGCGCCGCAGAGTTTTTCGCTTCGCGAGAAAAGAAAGAAGAGAAAATTCCACAGCCTACTTGAGCCTTGGAATGACTAACGTTCGAGATGCTGTGCGGGTGGTAGGATGAACGTAATTGTCATTCACTACGGAACGGGAAGGAGCGGTTCGTACCTCATCAACCGCATTGCGCAGAGGCACGAGAAGGATAA
>JACPTA010000074.1 GCA_016193005.1 Nitrososphaerota archaeon
TGCCGCGGCGTGAGGCGGAGGAGAGGCATGGCTTCAGACTGTACCAGGGCGGAGTCGTCCCGTCGAAGACAATCAGGGTCGTGAACATCAGCAACTGGGACGTCCAGGCCTGCGGAGGCACCCACACACGAACCACCGGGGAGGTCGGGTTCATCAAGATCGTCAAGACGGAGAGAATCCAGGACGGGGTGGAGAGACTCGAGTTCGTCGCGGGCCACCCTGCGTTAGAGTACGTACAACGGATGGACGCCACTCTCGACAAGGTGGCCTCGGTTCTGAACACTCAACAGGAGAACGTGGTGAAGGTCGTGACCACGCTGAGAGAGTCGGTCGAGAGTGGGAAGAAGCGGGAGAGGGCGGTGGCGCAGAGGATGGTGGAGCTCTCGGTACCCGGCATACTCGCTTCCGCGACAGACATGAACGGGGTAAGGTTTTATCTTGCAAGGGACGGCGACCTGGGTGAGGAACTGGTTATTGCTCAGGGGCAGAGTTGCGTAAAGGCGGATCCGACCCTAGTCTTTCTTAGCGCAGCTCCGGCAGGAGGTTCAGGGCGAATCGTCTGTTTCGCAGGCAGCAAGGCGGTAGAGCGAGGTGTGGGCGCGGACTCGATCGTGAGACAACTCGCCAAGGTGCTCGGCGGCTCGGGTGGAGGTTCAAGAGAGTTTGCTCAAGGCGGTGGCCCTTCCCTCGACAAAATCGAGGAGGCAAGGAGGCTGGCGCCGGGGATAGTCGCATCACTGATCAAGGGATAGCAAGTATTTGGCAAACTACGAGAAATACTGGCTGAAGGCATGGAGTGATAGGCACATCTTCGAACCTGACCCGATTGTCAGGAAGAAGAAGATCTTCGTCACGTTTCCGTACCCATACATGCAGGGGCCACTGCACATCGGGCACTGCTTCACGGCTACCAGATGCGACATCTACGCTCGCTTCAAGCGGATGCAGGGCTACAACGTGCTCTTCCCCTGGGCATGGCACTGGACGGGGGAGAGCATCGTGGGGCAGAGCTACAGGCTCTCGCAAGGAGACAAGGCTGTAAGGCGCGCGTTCATAGAGATAGACAGAGTCCCGGAGAAGGAGGTTGAGAAGTTCACAGACCCAGAATACCTGGCGTCCTATTACACGAGAGTGAGCAGAGATGCCGTCAGGGAGACAGGATTCTCGGTAGACTGGAGAAGAGAGTTCACGACCGTGAACCCTCCCTACAAGAAATTCATCGAATGGCAGTATCTGAGACTCAGAGAGCTCGGCTACGTGGTGCAAGGCACTCATCCCGTCGTCTGGTGCGAGCACGATGAGAGCCCTACCGGAGATCATGATAGGCTGGAGGGGGAAGGAGTCGCGCCCGAGGAGTTCAACCTTGTCAAGTTCCCGATGGACGGGAGATGGCTTGCGGCCGGGACGCTGAGGCCGGAGACCATCTTCGGAACGACGAACATCTGGCTGAACCCGGACAAGGAGTATTCGGAGGTCAAGATAAATGGCCAATCTTGGGTCATAAGCTCGTCTGCCGCAAAGAGACTCTCGCAGCAGCTCCGTTCAGTCGAGCAGGTCAGGTCATTCAAGGGCAGCGAGCTGATCGGTCAGAGTGCGAAGAACCCGTGGACTGGAGCTCAGCTACCGATCCTGCCGTCATCCTTCGTCGACACGGATCTGGCGACTGGCGTCGTCTACAGCGTGCCAGCGCATGCACCCTACGATTACATCGGTCTGGTGGATATACAATCGGGAAGGATGAAGGTCTCCAGAGAGATCAAGGAGGCAGCAGATCGAATCAGACCGATTTCGATCATAAGCATTCAAGGTTACTCTGACTTTCCTGCTGAGGATGCCGTAAAGAGGATGGGGATAAAGGATTCATCAGACCCGAAGCTGGAGGACGCCACAAACGAGGTCTACAAGGCGGAGTTCCATAGAGGAGTAATGCGCGAGAACTGCGATACATTCCGTGGTCTGAAGGTGAGTGAAGCAAAGGATGCGATAATCAAGCAGATGAAGGAGAAGGGATGGCTGGACGCGATGTTCGAGCTGCCGCAAAGAGTCGTCTGCAAGTGCGGCACAAGGTGTTTCGTGAAGATTTTGGAGAATCAGTGGTTCCTCAACTACTCTGACGAGGGATGGAAGAACCGGACCAAGCAGCTGGTCAGCGAGGCCAATGTCTTTCCGCGAGAGTCGGAGAGCTGGTACTTCTCCACGATAGACTGGCTGAGGAACTGGCCCTGTGCAAGGAGAGCAGGGATGGGAACAAAGCTTCCATGGGACAAGGAATGGATAGTCGAGACACTGAGCGACTCAACCATCTACATGGCCTTCTACACGATCAACCACTACATCAACGCCGGAAAGGTTGGGACGGAGCAGCTTTCACCTGAGCTGTTCGACTATATCTTTCACGGAAAGGGGAGCGCATCCCACGTATCAAGGTCCAGCGGAATTGACGCCAAGCTGGTCTCGGCGATGAGGAACGAATTCCTCTACTGGTATCCAGTCGACCTGCGGAACTCGGCAAAGGAACTGATTCCTAACCACCTGACATTCTTCGCCTTCCATCACGCAGCGCTCTTCGGGAAAGAGCAATGGCCAAGGGGGTTCAGCGTGAACGGGATGATACAGATAGAGGGGCAGAAGATGAGCAAGTCCAGAGCAATCTTCGTAACCTGGAGGGAAGCGCTCGAGGAGTACGGGGCAGATGCGCTGAGGGCCACCCTCTCGCTTGCTGCGGACGGGATGGACGACGCGGACTGGAAGACCAAGAATGCTGAGGACATGAGAGATAAGGTGGACTCTCTCTTCCCCTTCATCGAGAAGAGCCTGAAGGATTCGGCGAAGAGGCAGCCAGAACATCTCGACAGATGGCTCTTCTCGATAATCAACGGTAGGATATTGGCGGTGACCTCCTCTATGGAGGAGATGAAGATAAGGAGAGCCCTCTCGATAGCCCTGCTGGATGTCTGGAACGACGTAAGATGGTACCTCCGTCGCTCTAGGAACCCTCGTCGTCAAACTCTCAGCACTGTCTTCGAGGCGTGGATACGACTGCTCTCGCCATTCACCCCGTTCGCAGCCGAAGAGCTGAACAGGATGATGGGCAACAAGGGACTAGTCAGCATAGCAGACTGGCCATCGGGCAAAGACTTTCAGGTGGATCAGGCAGCCGAGATTTCAGAGCTGCTACTGGCGGAGGTCATAGGAGACGCGAGGAACCTGCTGAAGGTCATCAAGGAGCCAAAGAAGAGACTGAACGTTTACGTCTCCTCCGATTCTGCCTCGAAATTCTTCTTCGAGATGGTCAGAGCGTCTGTCGGAGACGGGAAAAAGGGAGACGTAATCAAGAAATTCTCAACCGTGGGCATCAAGCCCGAGAGGATCCTCAAGCTGCAGCACGAGCTGGGTGATGATCTTACCAAGAAGCTGCTCTCGATCCCGAAGTTCGATGAATTCTCAATACTCAGCGCGGCAGCGGGCTTCCTGAGCGTTGAGATTGGGATGGAGGTCTACGTCTTCAAAGCGGGCGAGAAGGGCATCCATGACCCAGCCAACAAGGCCAAGGACGCGCTCCCATTCAAACCAGCTTTCTTCTTGGAGTAGGGGCCCACTTCCTCGTGAGGAAGAGACTTGCGAACCCATGGCCACGACATTCCTGTTCCTCCAGACGGCGCGAGGACTCCTCAGTTTCTTGACTCGGGTCACTCACTTATGATATCCATTGGGGGTGCCACGCTACGAATGGGAGAGGTTCCATATTCGTATCCTCTAATTCCGGCAAGATTCAGCCAGTTTTGGAAGACTTTTATATGAAAAACCGCCCGTTTTTCATACCTTGGAGCCTGCCATGGTAGAAGGCCCCGCCAGAAACTCGAACTTCAAGGCCTGCTCGAACCCGTTGATGCTGTCGAGTCCGTTTGATGATTTAGGTGAGATATAGTGGCAAAGTACGTCCTCGTCCCAGACACGACCCTATCGCGGGAATACAACAACTTCCCGCTCCTGGACTTTCTTCCTTGCGCCCCTTCTGCAACCGTCCCGGGAATAATCTTCGAATTCTTGAAGGGTAAGCCTCCCGCAGCTATCGACGCAAGGGCGTCCGCCGCGCCATACGCCCTGCGGAAGCTAGAATCTTCCCTTCTCGCTCATCACGGTCCGGAGGACGTGGTCGTCGCACATGAGGACTTCATCGAGGCGTTCATCAAAGAAGATACAGAGATCATCGGAGTCTACACGATGGACCCGCTAGGGTTGGGACCGCTCACCATGTCGTACTCCGTACTCTTCGACGACTACTCCAAGCCTTGGGTCCGTGTCGAATTTGAGCAGCTGATGAAGAGGCTGAACAAGGCGAGGAAGGGCACAAAGGCGAAGCTGATAGTGGGCGGGCCAGGAGTCTGGGAGCTTACCATGATGCCCGAGATGATGGAGGAGTTGGGAATCGACCTCGCATACCAGGGAGAAGCTGACGACGTCGTCAACGCATTCTTCGACGACGTGATCTCCGGTGCCGTTTATGACGGACACTACTTTCATGGTTTTCAGTCGTTTGACACGGACTTTCACAAGGTCTGGTTCACCAACGACAGGTTCGTCACCAGGAAGAGCTCCTCGAAGCAGTTCCCCGTGCTGGAAGAGATCCCACTCATACGGAACCCCGCGATCAAAGGGCTGGTCGAGATCATGCGAGGATGCGGGATAGGTTGCGACTTCTGTGAAGTTACACTCCGGCCGTCACGCTACTACTCTCCCGAGATGGTAAAGAGGGAGGTTGGCGTCAACGCCGCCTTCGGATATACCAACGCCTGGCTTCACACGGATGAAATCTTCGCCTACAAGCACGGCCCACACTTCGTTCCCAACGGCGACGCAATCAAGGAGGTCTTCAGGGCCGCTGTAAGTGTGAAGGGAATCAAGCACTCCAACCCGACCCATGGCAGGATCTCGGTGCCAGCAGCTTACCCGGAGCTGACCAGGGACGTGACGGAGATTGTCAACGGCGGCCCAGACCATTGGGTCGGTGTCCAGGTTGGATTGGAGACGGGGAGCGAGAGGCTGGCCCTCATCCATATGCCAAACAAGACACTCCCCCTGAAGATTGGTGCAGACGGGGCGTGGCAGGAGATAGTCTTGAACGGCCTCCGCAACATGAACCATACGTATTGGAGGCCCGCGTTCACAGTCCAGGTCGCTCAAGCAGGTGAGACTCCGGAAGACAACTGGGAGACCGTTGCTCTGGTCAACAGGATGAGCGACATGGAGGTTGATGGCAGACCTGCAGAGTTCACGGTCATTCCCATGCAGAACGTGCCGCTCGGGCTGATCAAGAGCAGCGGGTTCTCGTCGAAGATGCTCGATGAGTCCCAGCTGGCAGTGTACTACGCCTGCTACAGGCACCTGATGAAGATGACGCGGAGGGTAGCCATGAGGGACAGCAAGGGCAATCTCGTCAAGAGGACGATGATGTCATCGGTACTTGGCATCGGAAGCTTCGCCCTCTTGCATGTGGTCGAGGCGCTCTGCAAGAAACGGGGCGTAGACATCGAGAAGGTAAAGAGACACGGCCTGAGGTCGTACGAAGCCGTGCCGGTGATAGCGCGCTAGATTATCGCCCGTTATAAGGCGGGACGACCTCAAGAACATGGGGCTGCCACAAGTTCAAGAGGTTTCACCCCCTCGATGCTTTGGATGCGAGGAGAGAGAGGAGCCTGGCCACCAGTAGGATAATCGCCCACATTGACCTGGACTCCTTCTACGCGTCTGCAGAGATCAGGAGGAATGAGTCTCTGAAAAACCAGCCGGTGATAATCGGGGCAGACCCGAAGGAGGGGAAGGGAAGAGGAGTCGCGCTGACCTGCAACTATATTGCGAGAAGGTCGGGCGTGAGGTCCGGTATGCCGATCTCACAGGCATGGAGGCTCTGCCCCCAAGCTGTCTTCATCCGTCCAGACTTCGAGTACTACGAACTTCTCTCCATGCAGGTCATGCAAATCCTGAGGAGTAAGGGTGGGAAGTTCGAACAGGTGAGCATCGACGAGGCGTTTGTAGACCTCTCTAGCGTCCTGAACTCCTACTCAGAGGTAAGGGGATGGGTAAAGAATCTGAAGGAGGGGCTCGCAGAGAAGACTGGGCTCACCTGTTCAGTCGGCGTGGCTGAGAACAAGTCAAGTGCGAAGATAGCGACGGACCTGAACAAGCCCGACGGCCTCACGGTGGTCGAGGAGGGGAAGGTAAAGGAATTTCTGAAGCCGCTCCCTACCAGGGCGATATCGGGTGTCGGTGTAAAGACCGAGCTGCTTCTGAGCGCTCTCGGCATCAAGACGATAGGCGAGCTCCAGCAGGCCGATGAGAACCTGCTCAAGAAAAAACTGGGCAAGGCTGGATCGTGGCTCTGGAGCGTGGCCCAAGGACAGGAGAGGGAGGAGGTGGAAGAGCACGAGGTAAGGTCGCTCAGCGCCGAGAGAACATTTGGAGAGGACACCTCGGACTGGAACGAGGTAGAGTCGGTGCTCAAGGATTTGTCTTCGGAGCTGAGCAGCCGGGCGAGCGCTGCTCATCTCCTCTTCAGGAAGGTGGGCGTCAAGATAAGATTCCAGGGATTCGAGACTCACACTCGGGAATCCACGCTCCCGTCTTTGGCGAACGATCAGGGAACTCTCTGGAAGGAAGCCCTCGCCTTACTCAAGCGGTTGCGGTCGAGAGCGCGGAAGATCAGGCTGGTAGGACTGAGAGTGTCGGGTCTGGAACGCGAGTCGGTCGACCAGGCAACGATGACGGCTTGGCTGCAGGAAAAAAATGAAGGCAGTCGAAGCCGCTAGGCTCGTCTAGCCCCCGATGCGGAACATCTTGGTCCCGCAGACCGGGCAGAGTCCTCTTACCGCTTTCTTTCCGTTCTTCAGTGTAACATTCTGTGGGTTCTTTATCTCCCTCTTTGCCTTACACTTCACGCAGTAACCTGTTGTCGTTCGATGTCACCTTCTCACCCCGCTTCCGAGAATGACGTATAAAGTTTGCAAGATGACTTTTCTTTCGCCTTTAGTCAAGTTCGTCTCGGCGAATTTGGGACGCTGACAGCGCCAATCTATATATCGCATCCCGCGGCTGCCCAAAAGGCAACCCAAACCTTGTCCACAAAGACCCTGCGCGAGGTAGCAATCGAGGGGTGCAGGGATGAGCTGACGGACCACACCGTCTACAAGAGGCTGTCCACCCTTGGCATCGAGAGAAACCAAGAGTTCAGGGATAATCTTGCAAAACTTGCAGCGACAGAGCTAGGACATTATGAATTCTGGAAGAAATACGCTCCCGACGAGGAAATCAGGGTTGACGGGTTGAAGGTATTCGTGGCCCTCCTCGTGAGGCTTCTCCTTGGCACTACCTTCGCCGTAAGGTATCTCGAGCGGAACGAGACCAAGGTGATAAGGAGGTACAAGTCGGTGGCTCATACGATACCCGCGGCGGATGCCGAAGGATTCCAGCGGATGCTCAGCGACGAGGAGGACCATGAAAGGGGCTTCGAGCTCAAGATTCAGGGAGGGCTAATCCGGTACATCTCGTTCGTCGTCCTCGGTCTCGCGGATGCGGTGGTGGAGATAGCAGGGATACACGCCGGCTCGCTCGGCATCTACAACTCCACGAGACTTGCGGGGCTGGCGGGGGTAATTGCGGGAGCGGCCGCGTCCGTAGCAATGTCATCCGCGGCATACGCGCAGGCGAAGCAGGGTTTCCAAGGCTCCGCCCGACTGTCAGCCATCTACACGGGCGTTTCGTACTTCGCGGCGGCGCTGATACTTGCGAGTCCGTACTTCTTCACGGAGAGCATGACCTTGGCACTCGGGGTCTCGTTGTTTCTTGCCGTCTTGCTCGTGGCCTTCATCATTTTCTACAGCGCCGTGATCTCCGGGAAGCCCTTCGCGCGGGACTTTCTTGAGATCACTGGTATCATGTTTGGGGCGACCTTCGCGCTCTACGTCCTTGGAACACTAATCCGGTACTTCTTTGGTATCACGATTTGACGTGAGGGCGGATCTCACCTACTCTGGAACGGGAACCTTGAGACCGATGGGATACTCCTGGTTCGTCAGATCTCCGAAGACTCTCCTCGTGTCTATCTTCCGGTTTGCTGTCCTGCTTATCCTGAAAAGCGCAAGGTGGAGCGATTCGTGGGAGAGGCACGTCACAAGGTACCTGAAGAATCGCTCGGCGTCATTCCTGTAGGCGCCTCTCCAGAATTTGTAGTTTGCAATATAGGTTGTTGCTACTTCGTCTATCCTCAGAAACATCGCCAGCGGTCTTCCAGCCTTTCCGTTGAACTTGATGTCCTGGACCAATTCAATCCTCGATTCTTGGCGAGCCTCTATTGGAAGAGACTTATCCAGATTCGGTCTGGGGCCCTGATAAGGGCCCAACGGCTCTTCTCAGCCTTGACGACTGGGCGCATTGGGCAACCCGCCTCCTTCGCCTCTGGAAGTGCGGCATCCAGACTTGGAACCTGAAAGGCGGGATGATCCAGCGATTCGCTAACGATGAATCTTGTCCTGTATGGGCTACCCTTCCCGTGATAGTTCGCCCCGAGAACAAGGCCGTCGGTCTCATCAACCAAGCTCACTACGCCATTGGTCGCTTCGACCTTTGTTCCGCTCTTCGCCGTCATCCCAAGCAGCCCGTGTACAACTGACCAACCTTTCGAGATTCCTGACCCTGACGTCTGCATAGGTGAATTTGGCCTTCATCGTTCAGCCCGCGGGTCAGTTGTTCTTAGCAGTATTGAAAGGAGGGAACTGGCGGGGGACGAACTGATAGACTTTAAGCAGAGCCGATAGCTGCGCGCGTCATTGGCTTTGAAAGCCCCACGGGCCAGCCTGGAGTGGCAGTTCAAGGGGATGAGAACTCTCGTACTCGAGAATGAGCTGGTCAGGGTTGTTTCTCTCCTTGACAAGGGGTCGGATATCATAGAGCTTGTCTTCAAGCCACTCGACGTTGATGTCATGTGGCACTCGCCAATCGGCCACAGAAATCCGAAGAGCTTCACACCTTCGATCAGCACAGACAGCTCCTCATTCTCGGACGTCTATGGAGGAGGGTGGCAGGATCTTCTTCCAGTAATCGGCCGTGGGCCGACGATTCATCACGGAGCCACGTTCGGTCTTCACGGGGAGACCGGACTGATCTCCTGGGATGTGCGGGGAGTTGAGGAGAGCGTGGAGGAGGCATCTGCGACCCTCGGCGTCAGCGGAATCCGGTTCCCGTACAAGGTGACCAAGAAGCTGACCGTCAGGAGGAACGAGGCGAAGCTCTACGTGAATGAGACGCTCACCAACACGAGTAGGGAGACACTGGAATTTTTCTGGCTGCAGCACCCGGCCTACGGAGAGCCCTTCTTGGCCCCGGGATGCAGGATAGACCTCCCGGAGGGGACTGCTGTCTACCCGCTCAAGGAGATCAACCCGAACGGTCGGCTGGGCGGCAAGGTGACGGAGTGGCCAAAGACAACCACCAGAAACGGCAAGGAGGTGGACCTGAGCGTAATTCCTCCTAGGAACTTGGTCGCCGAGGAGACGACCTTCCTCAAGGTCGAGAAACCTTGGTACTCGATCACCAACCCGAACATAGGTCTGGGTATCGCACTCAGGTGGGATGCGAAGGTGCATCCGTGGCTCTGGTTCTGGCAGAACTATAACCAGAAGGGGTACCCTTGGTTTGGCGAGGCGTGGAACATCGCTCTTGAGCCGAGCAGCAGTTTCCCCGACACGACCGAGAAGATGCTCAAGGCTAGGAATTACCTTAAGCTGAAAGGGAGGGAATCGGTAGAGTCAAGAATCTGCGTGAGGGAATCGGTAGAGTCAAGAATCTGCGTGTCGTTCCATGGCGGAAGGAGGAGAGTGAGGTTCGTGGATGGTGACGGAAGAGTCGAGTATTAGCGATTCGAAGGAGAGATACAAGTATTATCTGCTCTTCGACGGAGAGTGTGGATCTTGCAGACTCAATTCAGGGTTCAACCTCATAGACTTTCGTCGCGTCTTCGCTCCACAGTGAAGCATTGACAAAAATCCTGTATGGCGTGAGCCCCATCGGGTTCGGCCATGCATCACGCTCGGTCGCTGTCGGTCTAAAGCTGAGGGAGAAGGGCGTGGAGGCTGAATTCGCCACGGGTGGGAGAGCCGTCTCTTTCATCCAATCCCACGGCTTCAAAGTCCACAACGTAATCTCGGAACCTGTCCCCTTCGAGTCAATGGGAAAGATAGTCTTCTCGGCCCTCTGGTACATCAGGTACTGGCTCGGGTACCGTGCGTCGTACTCGAGAATGGAGGAGCTGATCCGAGAGGTAGAGCCGGAGGTTGTCGTCGGAGACGAAGAATTCTCTGGAGTCTCGATCGCCCTCAAGAAGGGGATTGAGCACGCGCTGGTGACAGACGAGCTTCAACTCAGTTTCGCGAAGAGGTTCTTGGCTGAGATGATAGAGCGGAGGGTCAGACGATGGTACACGGCCCTCCAGAAGAGCGTCTCTCACCTTATCATCCCTGATTTCGGAGAGGATTCGGGGAACATCCACTTCGTGACTCCAATCGTGAGGGAGGCGACCAAGGACAGGGCCAACGTGCTTGCCGAGCTGAATCTACCCTCGGACAAGAAGATGGTGGTGTTCAGTAAGAGCGGGACCGGTCTAGGCAGGTTCCTCGAAGAGCGGGCGATTGATGCCTTCAAGCGGTCGGGCCTGAGGGAGTCCTTCCTAGCAGTCTCTGGAGGAGCGAAGGCTCCAAGGAATGGAGATGTCTTCCGTCTGGGGTTCATCCCTGACAACCAGAACATCGTGGCCTCAGCTGACCTCGTAATCTCATCCGCTGGAAAGAGCACGATCGATGA